>JAAYGJ010000137.1 GCA_012727745.1 Clostridia bacterium
GGTTCGGCGTCTATGTTTTCGCCTGCTGCTATCATTTCTCATACCCGCCTGGCCCTGGCTTTGTTGCTCTGCCTCCTTGCCCTTTTTTCCGGCGGCTGCTGGGACCGCCGCGAAATTAACCAGTTGGCTTTTTTTAGCAGTATAGCGGTAGACCTGGAGGGTGACCTGCGCTCATTTGTCGCCGAAATCCGCGACCCTAAGGGCGGCGGCGGTGGCGGCGGCGGCACTGGCGGCGGCGGCATTGGCGGCGGCGGCGCAGCGCCAGCCCAGCGCCAGGTGCTCCTGGCCAGCAGCCGCGGCGAAACCCTGCTGGCCGCCGGGCGTGCCCTGGCCCTGAAGCTGCCGCGCCGGGGTTATATCGCCCATACCAGAGCCATCATAATCGGCGAAGAACTGGCCCGCCAGGGTATCCGCGAAGTCATCAGCTTCGTCGACCGCAACACCGAGTTCCGCCGTACTTTGCTCCTTCTCCTCAGCCGCGGCCCGGCCAAAGACATATTGTTCAAGGCCCAGGGCGGCCTGCAGAACAGCCTGGGCGCAGAAATTGAAGGCCTCGCCCAGTGGGTGAAGGTCAGCGGTTACGGTTTTATACCCAGCGTCAACCAGGTTTTGCTGGATTTGTCCCAGGGAGCAGCTACCACTGTCCTGCCGGTAATTGAGCTGGGCCTTGAGCCTATCCCTCCTACCATTGGCGCCGGTACTACCGGCAGCAAGTCAGGAGCCGGAGGCGATGGCGCCGGCGGTACGGTTGAAGAACCGGAACAGATCAGGACCCTCGGCCTGGCCGGCTCCGGCCTCTTCCAGCAGGACAAACTGGTAGGCTGGTTTGATGAAACCCAGACCCGCGGCTGGGCCTGGGTAAAAAACCATGTCCGGCAAGCCATCCTCGAACTGCCCTGCGATATAGACAATACCCGGGTATCGGTTAATATTTTTGCGGCCAAAGCAAAAGTAAGCATGGAAGCTCAAGAAGGTATACTTGTGGGAAAAATTGAAGTTGAGGTTGAAGGCAACCTGCTGGAGCAGCAGTGCAACCATGATTTCACCGTCAAAGAAGCCAGCCAGGCTTTAGAAGAACAGATGACAGACCGGATTGCAGCGGAAATCACCAGTGCCCTGGAGGCAGCCCGGGCCGCAGGCACCGACGTATTCGACTTTGGCGCTGCCCTGTACCGTAAAGAACCGCAACTCTGGCAACAGTTAAAAGGGCAATGGAACGAAACATTTAAAACCCTGCCGGTAACCGTCGAAGTAAAGGCCACCCTGCGCCGCACCGGTCTTAACAGCCGGCCCTGGCAGCCCCAGGGGTACTAGTATAAGTCGTTACCCTTGCCGGCTTAATGGGCATCAACTCCAAACTCGGCAAATTGATATATTCGCCCCGTCGCCGGGCGACTTCCGGGTTGCGGGGTAGCGATACAGCGTTCCAGAAGAGGCATTTAGCAGGCAATTGCCGTACAAAAGGGGAAAATATACGTGGGTCTACTCCTTTTACTGCTCATATACACTTTTATCATATTATTGGAAGTACCGCCGCTCATCAGCAGCCGCTCCTGGCGCGAGCTGCTCGCTTTTATCTTTTTCTCCCTGCTGGCCTTAAGTCTGGGGATCCCCTGGTCGCTGGGACATAAATTCTACTTCCCTACCCAGACCATCCTTGATTTCTTTGAACCCATCGCCCAGCTAATCCTCGGCCCCCCGGTATAAACAGGCAAAATAAAAAGGCCCTTCGGGCCCTGATTTTTCTGGTGCGAGAGGCGGGACTTGAACCCGCACGGACTTAGAAAGTCCACGAGATTTTAAGTCTCGGGCGTCTGCCGATTCCGCCACTCTCGCAGGCAAAATGTATTATAACACACAACCGTTGTCCACTTCAATAGCAAGTTTTTAACCCCGGCAGCTAAAATTTTCATTGTCATTGGCCAGGGAAAAATGTATGTCAGAACTTCTTAATCCCGGCTGCAATCGCTGCCAGTAATGCTGAACATCCCCCCGGCTGTAGCCACCGGTTTATCCCCAACATACATCCTTGCTCCCGTAACTACTACCTGTTGGCCGGCATAAATCACTATGCCCCGGCATTCAACCACCTGGCCGACTTCTACCGGCCGCATATAGCCGACCTGCAGGTTCATGGTTGCAACCTGCTTACCGCATGCTCGGGCGGCAATAAGCATACTGCGGTGCGCCAGAGCCGCATATACGCTTTCGCGCAGGGTACACTTGCTGCTGTCCAGATAACCGGGTAGCACCGGCAACCGCAGCAGGCTCCGACCTCCCGGGCCTACTTCTGCCACTTCTATTCTCAGAGAACCAGATGCTGCACAGCGGGGCTGCCTAACAGCCTGCTCGAGTTTCTGGTCCTCATCAACCGCCAGCCAGTAAAAATCCCCTCCCATTAACGCCACCCTTTCTAGTATGTTCGCTAATGTAAACAACCTGTTAAGGTAATAGGAAAAATTTTAGTCTGGTAGCTGACGTCCAAGCAGCAGAGGCCGTCTTGAAGCCCGCCAAATACATCCTATCAGCTAACTTCTACTGTGTCAACTTTTAGGGAGCAAGCTTAAACGCTAGTTAAGCAAGGAAAATGTTACCAGAAGCAAAAAAATAGACCACCTTGTCTGCAACAAGGTGGTCAAAAATTATCAATCTGGAGGCGCGGGCCGGATTCGAACCGGCGCATAACGGTTTTGCAGACCGCGGCGTTAGCCACTTCGCCACCGCGCCATGGTATAAAAATGGAGCGGAAAACGGGATTTGAACCCGCGACCCTCGCCTTGGCAAGGCGATGCTCTACCGCTGAGCTATTTCCGCTCGTCGCAATAGTGATTATAGCACGGCCACCTGGCCCTGTCAACCCCGAACATGTGCCTTGCTCTGCCACCAGTGCGCATTTGGCCTCTTTCCACCAGGCTACCGGCGTAATAATATTCCAGCGCTGCCGGTACGCCCCGAACAGCCTGCCTGCTTTTAAGCTAACTTCCTGCTTCCCGTCAGCACCTGCTCCAGTTTAGCCTGCACAGCCGGGTTGGTCAGGGCAAAAACCATATCCCCCTCCTGTAAGACCGTATTGCCGCAGGGAACAATAGCAGTATTACCCCTGACAATGGTTACCAGAATAGCTTCATTGGGAAAAGGTATATCTTTGAGCTTACGGCCCAAAATCGGAGCATTGGGACCCAGCTTGAACTGCACTGTTTTCAAATCCTTAATGCCCTGCATCCACTGAGCGGTTGTCGCATCTATATCCACTGTTTCCTGGATCAGACCGAGGATCAGCGACGCCGGGCCTACCACCTGGTTGACGCCCAGCCAGCGAAACAGCTTCTCATTACCGGGATTATTAACTACCGCCAGGGTACGCTTGGCTTTAAACTGGCGTTCGGCTAACTGACAAATGACCAGGTTATCCTGATCATCATCAGTTGCAGCAACCACCATGTCTGCGTTCTCGCTGCCGGCTTTTTTGAGGATATGAGCCCTGGTGCCGTTCCCCAAAACCACCCTTAGATTTAATTCTTGTTTTATCTTGTCTACCTTTTCAGGATCGTTCTCCACCAGAGCTACTTCATAGCCCCAGGCAGCACACTGCCTGGCTACCTGGTAGCCCACCTTGCCACCGCCGACAACAACTATCCGCATAAGCCAACCCCTTTCTATACTATTATAATTCTCTATCGGCGGGCAGGCTTCCTGCCGAAAAAGAACCGCCCAGTGTTTATTTATAACATCTCAAGGTAATTATGCCTTTACGAACCTACCTTTTTCTTCCCCCTCGCGCTAACTGAGCTTGTGCTACCCTGCTCGCGCTAATACGAAGGACCCATTTTCGTAAACGTCCCGAACATACGTTCGACGCAAAGTCATTTTCTCTGCTATGCTGGTGCTGTCCGAAAGGAGGTGAACAAGACATGCCAGTAGTCAGTACCCCGTTAGCTTCTACCCTGCGCCTGCAGGTGCAGACCGGGACCGACAGCGAGGGCAAACCCGTTTACCGGCTGCGCTCCTTCAGCCGGGTCAAACCCGAGGCCAGCGACCAGGACGTCTATGACGTTGCCGTCGCCCTGGGCAACCTGCAGGTCCACCCCGTTAACGCCATCAGCCGCGTTAATGAGAGTGATCTCAGCCAATCTTAGTAGTGAATGTCTAAACAACACCGGCCCTGCCTCCATGCCAGGCAGGCCGCGCAAGGAGGTGAAACAAATTGGTGACTAAACGGCTGGAGCTAATCTTCCAGAACCTCTCCGGGCGCCGCAACACTCTGTCGTTGCCTGACCCCCGGGAGGACCTGACGACAGAAGATGTCCTGACTGCTATGGAATTAATCCTCAGCCGCAACATCTTTACCTCGCCAGGCGGGGATCTGACAGACATAATTGCCGCCAGAATTGTCAGCCGCGAAGTAGAGGAGATAGTCGCAATGTAGCCTGGGAAGTGGCAGGGGATGGCTCCCCTGTAGATCGTAAAATAGAATTGACCCTAGATCGTCAAA
>JAAYGJ010000138.1 GCA_012727745.1 Clostridia bacterium
ATTTGCAACTGTTCCAGCGCCAGCTGCTGCGCCGGATCCTTTTCAGGCGGTCCGCTTAATGCCTGTCTTTCCTGCCCGCTGAGGCTCTCCAGCTGTCCTTGCAGTTGAGCTATCTGGTAGTCTATCTCGCTGGTATCCAGCGCCAGTAAAAGCTCTCCTGCCGCGACCGTATCGCCATCAGCCACATTAACGGTTAAAACCCTGCCGCCTGATAAGCTATAATAATCCTGCTGCCATGCTGCTGAGACTATGCCAGTCTCAGTAAACTTATCTTCTATGGTCCGGGGTTTTACTTCGAGCAATTCCGCTTTCAGCGGACGTGTTGCTGAGTAAACCGAGACACCCACCAGTACCACAGCCACAGCTGCCCACAGCAGCCATTTCATGCGCTTTTTCATCATGAACACTCCCCGTAACTATAGTTTTAAAGGACGCTGCACCCTTATTCCCTGTCTTTAAGTGCTTCTACCATAGAAAGCTGTCCGATTTTTCTATAGATAAACCTTTGCGTAAACCAGATTGATACCACAGTCCCAACAGTGCCGATAATAAACGGCTGCAGCTCAAACTTAACCGGGAATGTGAAAAGGTCGGTGTCCATCATGCTTGCCATGCCCTGTAAAAAAAGCATTGTCATCGGCACCCCGGCCAGCATACCAAAGAAACTGATAAACCACTGCTCAAAGGAAAGCACCTGCAACACCTCAGCGGGCGTCATACCTATGACTCTGAGAGAGGCCAGCTCTCTTTTTCTTTCGGAAAGAGAAACAACGCCGGAGTTGTAGATTACCGCAAAACCTGTCAGCATGCCAAACAGAGCCAGAATCCAAAATGTAAAACTATATGATTCCATCAATTCATTGAACTTTTTCAACATGGCCCCCTTTTCTTCAACGGAAAATACGTTTTTTGCCTCCTGGTAGCGGTCTTTTAAATAAGGAAAGACGCCCTCCTCCACGGACAGCAGGGCTGCAGTGCTGATATTACCCTGGCCGAGCAGGCGCCCCAGGGCATCAATATCCATATAGGCATTCGTTCCCAAATACTGGGGGATAATATCCACAACCTCACAATAGACAGGAGAAGCTTTGGCATAGGGGCTCTCTATTTCCAGCCTGGACCCCACCCTGGCCTGGAGGCCCTGGGCCAAATTTTGGGAGAGAATCAGGCCTTCAGTCGGCAAAGCCACCTTTACTCCGTCTTTGGTCAGCAGATTGTACATTTCAGAATCCTGCTCCAAGCCTAAAATTACCGTATCCTTTTCTAACCAGCTCTGCTTAAGCGTAGCAGGCGCTTCCAGATAGGCCTCAAACCTGTTTACGCCTGGCAAACGTGACAATTCCAGCCGGGCATCCCGCCTATCGATAGGTCTCTCAAAAACGACTTTGACATCGTGCGTTTGAACCCTGGTAAACTGGTCAAAAATGAGCACATCAAACATAGACAAAAAGTACCCTGTTGTCGCAATCAGGCTAAAAGCAAACATCACCCCGATCAGGGTGAAAAAACTGCGGCCAAGATTACGAAAGGCGTTGCGCGTCGCCATTTTGCCCTGAACGGTTAAACTGTCCCAGTAGATGCGCCAGCCTTCAAGCAGCGGCTGTTTGGCAAGAGGCGGCGCCGGCGGCCGCATGGCCTCCGCCGGCTGCAGTTGTAATACTTCCCTGCTGCCAAAATAACCGGCCAAAACCCCAAAACCGGTGGAAAAAAGGACGCCTGTAATTAAATAATATAAAGAAAACCGGCCTGTCAGCCCGGGCAGTTTAAAAAATGTTTCGTAAATGGTCATGAGGGGATAAGAAAGCCAGAAGCCGAGCAAAGCGCCTAGAAGCCCGCCCAGGGCGCCGATGATCAATGCGTAAGATATATAATGAAATAGTATTTCCCGGCTGGAATAACCTAAAGCTTTTAAGATGCCAATTTGCCCCCGCTGCTGTTCCACCATTCTCTTAAGAAGGATGTAGAGAATAGTTGCCGCTACGATTAAGAAAAGCAGCGGCACTGAGGTAACCATGGACTGCACACCCTGGAGTTCCTGTCTCAGCATCGCCGCGCTGAACTGGTCTTCCCGGGCATAAATGCTCTCCAGCCCGTAAGGTTCGAGCCTCGGTTTCAGGCGGCCCTCCACGTCCTCATAAGTATGTCCTGGCGCCAGCGTAAAGACAATATCGTTTAAAGATTTTTCGCCAAATAAATTCTGCATAACACCCAGCGGCAGATAGGCCACCCCAAAAGTAGCCGGGTCAGGATAGATATCCATGGGGTTACGCAGGGCATAGACAAATTCGGGGCTGATTGCCGCGCCGGTAACGGTAAGTTCCGCCTGCTTGCCGGCGATAATTACGGGGATGGTATCTCCCGGCTGCAAGCCATTTGCCTCCAGGAAATCGGGGTCCACAATTATACCCTGTGAGCCGGCGGCCGGCATTGCCCCTGCAAGGAGCATCACGTCATTTAGGCGGGTGGCCTGCTCGGGACGAATGGAGACCAGCCGCAGGTAAACATTGTCCTCCCGCTCCGGGGAGAAAACACGAACATCCTTGACCATGCGGCCTTCCAGGCGGGCCACCCCTTCCACCGCAGCCAGTCTCTCCACCTGAGTTTGGGAAAGACCGCGGCGAAGGCTGGCAAAACCGTCAGCGAACCGGTAATCATTATAAAAATTATCCCTGGCCTCAGTAAGCCCTTCAAAAATGACCGACATGGAAACATAGAGCATCAGTCCGATGGCGATAACAGTAATGCAGGCAAGGTAGGCTGCTTTGTTTTCTCTTAGCTCGCGCCACATTTTTTTCTGCAGCATTACCAGCTCACCTCTTCCGGTGCTTTGGGGTTGTCAATAACCCGGACGGAAACCAGTTCACCGTCTTTTAAGTTGAAAACCCGGTCAGCCATACCAGCGATGCTGGCATTGTGAGTAATTACCATTACCGTCTTATTGTATTTGCGGTTAAAGTCACGCAGCAATTTCAATATCTGTATTCCCGTCTTAAGATCCAGGGCACCGGTCGGCTCGTCGCACAACAGCAGCTCCGGATTTTTAGCCACTGCTCGCGCTACCGCCACCCGCTGCTGTTCGCCGCCTGACAACTGCGACGGGAAATGGTTAGCCCGTTCTGCCAAACCCACCTCAGCCAGTATGTCTGCTGCTGGCAGAGGGTCAGTTGTTATTTCCGTGGCCAACTGGACGTTTTCGTAAGCAGTAAGATTGGGCATCAGGTTATAGAACTGAAAAATAAAGCCGACAGCATTGCGGCGATAACGTGTAATCACACTTTCATCCGCTCCGTGCAGCGGACTGCCGTGATAATAAAGCTCGCCTTTGCTGGGCTGGTCCATGCCGCCTATTATATTTAGCAAAGTACTCTTGCCCGAACCGCTGGGGCCAAGCACTACTATAAACTCACCCTGACAGATCTCAAAAGTAACCTCTTTCAAGGCGTCTACGCGCACCTCTCCCATAAGGTACCATTTGCTAACCTTTTTGCCTTCTAGGATTACTTCCACGCTATCACCACCTTGCTGCCCTCATTTGTCGATCCAGTTCTGCCCGGGTAACACCACTTTATTTAAGATGCCTGTCCAGCCAGTCTAATGCTTCTTCCAACATACC
>JAAYGJ010000139.1 GCA_012727745.1 Clostridia bacterium
AATGTGCTATAGTAATAGCAAAATAAATTGAGGTGATATTTTTTGGTAATAATCTATGACTTTCATTTATCGCTAAAGCAGTATGCCAAGCGAGGTAAAGAAAACAACTTCCCAGAGGTGGACAAGTGCCCCTGCTGCCGGGGGAAGGTACGATTAAGGCGGCATGGTTTCTTCTGGCGCAACGCCCTGCAAAGAGGCAACCAGTACCGGATACCAATCTGTCGGCTAAAATGTCCGTCCTGCCAGAAAACCGTTTCGTTACTCCCTGACTTTCTCATCCCTCACTTTCAGTACACCCTGAGTGCTGTCCTGGAACAGCTAAGGGCAGGCCTGCTCGGAAAAACCGTCGGTTACTATCAACTGGTACAGTTCTATCGAAAGCGCTTTTTGGCGCAGTTAAAGCAGGTAGCGATGTTCTTTAGGGACGAGGGTTTCCGTGGGATATTACCAAAGGATACAAAAGCAAAAGCCATAAAATTGTTGGAAATGGTCCTAGCTTTGGGGAAAGCAACCTTCCTAAGAAGGTCAACGGGACATTTCACAAGCAACTTTATGGCACATTAATTTTACCACCCCCTGAGGTATTTTAGAATATCTTTTTGCTTCCACACACCTTTTGCATGGTAAGGTTTCCCTGTCTCAGTTACAATATACCCTGAAGGGTTAACCGGTTAACCTCCAGGAATGGAGGGACAATTGTGGAAGAAAAAGACAGGGAAAATATCGCTCTTTTCCGGTACGGTCTGATTGCACCTATCTTAAATGGCCAGGTATCTTGCCAAAAAGAATACTTGGCAGAAGTTACCGGCAAAATTCACCAGGTGCCTTACTATGGTCCTAGGGAGTTTACACCTAAGACATTGTCATGGTGGCTTTTGGCGTACCGGCGGGAAGGGTTTGAAGGCTTGAAACCTAAGCGCAGGTCCGACCGGGGCCAGTCACGTAAACTCACACTAGAGCAAGAGGAACACCTGCTCTTGTTACGAAAGCAAAGACGGGACCTGCCGGCTTCAGTCTTTTACGACCAGCTGGTGGACAAGGGGGAAATTCTCCCCAAGGAAGTTTCTTATGCTACCATCTATCGGTTATTGAAGAAACACGGGCTAATCGGCAAAGAAGCGGCGAAGTATACGGAACGCAAGCGCTTTTCTTACGATACGGTCAACACCTTATGGCAAGGGGACATGTCCGTAGGTCCGTATCTATTGGTGGACGGTAAGAAAAGGCAGACATTTTTATTCGCCTTCATTGACGACTGTTCCGGGTGGTACCGTTCGCCCAGTTCTTTTTTTCCGAGAAATTTGCTTCCCTTAGGACAGTTTTTAAAGAGGCGCTAATCAGGCGTGGCCTCCCTAAGATCGTCTATGTTGACAACGGCAAGATTTATCGCTCCGATACCTTCCATATCGCCTGCGCTACTCTTGGTATTACTCTTACCCATACCAAGCCCTATGATGCCGCTAGTAAAGGCAAAATTGAAAGGTTCTTTGGAACGGTAAAGACCCGGTTTTTCCCGTTACTAAGGCTAAAGCCAGTTGCTTCCCTTCCCGAACTTAACCGCCGTTTTTGGCAATGGTTAGAGGAAGATTACCACCGTAAAGTCCATGCCTCTTTGGGTATGCCTCCCCTGGAGGTGTACCTTTCCCAGGTAAGCCGGGTGCGGATGGTTAATGACCCGGCCTCCCTTGACCCGTTGTTTTTAAAGCGGGATAAGCGTAAAGTCAAACATGACGGGACTATCTCTATTGGCGGTAAACTCTTCGAGGTACCGCCACGGTTTATCGGCCAAAGAATCGAGGTCCGTTTTGACGAAGGTGAGGTCTATATTTACGAGAACAGCCTGGCAGTGGCTAAGGTCTTACCGGTTAATTTTAGTGATAATGCTCATGTTAAAAGGGACCGCTCTCTTTCCTTTCAAGAGATGCTTTCAGGGAAGGAGGGCTAACCTGTGTACAAGGCTTTTTACTCGCTTACCAACGCACCTTTTGCCAAGGAAATGAAGGCAACAAATTGTTATCGTTCCACAGCCTTTCTGGAGACGCTGGCAAGGCTTGAATACCTGAAAAAGACCCGGGGGATGGGACTGGTGGTTGGGGAACCGGGCGCCGGCAAGACTTTTGCCCCTAAGGGCCTTTAGCGAAAGTTTAAACCCCTCCCTCTACAAGGTCATCTACTTTCCCCTTTCCACCGGTACGGTGATGGATTTCTACCGGGGCCTGGCCAAGGGCCTGGGGGAAGAGCCGGGCTTTAGAAAGGTAGACCTTTTTCACCAGATACAAAAAGCGGTGCTTTTATACTTCCGAGAAAAAAAGATTACCCCGGTATTTGTCCTGGATGAGATGCAGATGGCTAAAGACCTCTTCCTCTGTGACTTGAGCATCCTCTTTAATTTTGGCATGGATTCCGAAAACCCATTTGTCTTAGTCTTGATGGGGCTGCCACACTTGCTGGACAGGCTGGCGTTAAATCAAACCAGGCCGCTTTATCAACGTATTGTGATGCGCTACAAGGTGGAACCGTTACCAAAGGAAGAAGTAGCTGGCTACATTCGCCACCACATGGAATTGGCCGGGGCCAAGTACCCTGTCTTTACTGATACGGCTATGGAAGCTATCGCTTCCCGCTCTAGAGGGTGGCCCCGGTTAGTAAACAACCTGGCTACCCAATGCCTCTTGTATGGCTTCCAAGCCAGAAAAGAGCACCTTGACGAGGATGTGGTAAGGCATGCCGCTGAGGGGGCAGGTATGTAATGTAAATAGGCCGGGCGCGAATATTAAATGCGTCCGGCTTTAATCTATCTATCCTTTACCCCCTAGTAACACGCAGTTAAAACAGTGGTCTGCCAAATGGTTGTGCAACAAGCTGTTACGCTATTGAAGTTTTGTGTGCAGTCGAACTTAAGGGCTAAAGCAATGTGATTATGTGAAAAAAATATGTTCTTTCGCCTAAAAGTATTTGCAAATATACCTTTTTAAGGCGGGATTTTATCCTAATTTATTTTGCATAATGGGTGCCGGTTTAATTTGCAAGTTCACACTATTATAACCTCTTGTAGACATGTTACCATGCAGTCCAACCACGGCATCACCAAAATTTAAATCCACAATTACCACCCTGGAGTCATACGACGCTAACCCCTTGAGCTACCCTTCCCGATAAATCGAATAGTCCTGTTTATTGCAAGTACTTTTTCCCGGTTTTTGCAAACTTCTTATGCAGCCAACCCCCAGGGAATTTTACGGGTAGCTCTTCATTAGCGAATTCTTGATCCGGTAACTCTGACCGTCAAAGAGCAGCAAGTAACTGTGGTGAACCAGGCGATCGATCATCGCCGCTGTCATCTGTTCGTCATAGAAAATGTTCACCCATTTGCTGAACTCGAGGTTGGTAGTAATAATCACGCTCCTTTGCTCGTAGCAGTCTGAAATGACCTGGAATAATAATTTTGAACCATCCCGGTCCAGTGGGACGTACCCCCACTCATCACAAATCAGCAGGTCAGCCTTCGACAGCTGCTTTAGAAATCGGTTAAGCTCACCCTTTTTCTGCGCATCACCGAGCTGGTTGACCAGGGTGGCGGTGCGGAAGAAACGAACCGTCTTACCCCTGTTGCAGGCTTCGATGCCGATGGCTGTAGCCAGATGGGTTTTGCCAGTGCCGACATTGCCGTAAAGGATGAGGTTCTTCTTTTCGCTAATGAAAGCAGCTTCTTTTAACTCGTTAACGGATAGTTCCGCCGGCAGCCGGATCTCGTCAAATAAGTAACCGTCGAAGGTTTTCAAGGCATAGAACCCGGCCTGCTTAATCAGGCGGTGTTTCCGCGTAGTTTCCCCGGTAGAGCACTTCTTGTTTAAGTATATTAAGCAAGTATTCTTGATAGCTGTCCGCTTCTACCTGGTCACAGACAGCGACGATATTGCGGCTTAAACGTAAGCGGCGGCAGCACTCAGCAATCTCAGTTTTCATGTTGTTGTAAAGCCCCCTTCAAGAACAAGCGGTCATAGTTATCTACATTTGCCTTTACCGGGGGCATCTCAGTAACGCTGTTCGGCAGGACGAGGGGGTCTAAGTTTAAGATTTCGCTATTAAGGCGGCGGAACATGGCTTTGATACTGTCGGCATCACAGGCACCGTGTTTTAAAGCGGCCTGCAGGGCTTCTATAGCTTTCTCAAACCCGCTTTCTATGCTAAGCCGGGCCAAAACCTTCAGGGTTTCCCTTTTGGCCTGGTAGTCGCAGGTATTTAAGAATTCCTGCACCGGCTCAGGCAACATTGGATAGATGCCGGTGTATTTCAAAGCCGCTGGACGGCGGGACAACTGGGTTAGATACGGCAGCCAGTCCATTGATTCCTGTACTTTTTCACCGTAGAGGCGGGGGTGTTTTTTAATCTCCCGGTAATTCTCGTCTAAAACGATGACTTCATGAGCGGTCAGCTTTACGAACAGCTCACTGTTGGCGTACTTAGGCGCGGTAGAGTAAGTATGTTTCCCGCTATTTAAACTAAACTTGGCGTAGCTGTTGGTACGCACCGTTTTTAGTTCTGATTCGTCAAAGGCTACAGTCGGTAAGGGCAGCAGAGCTTTGCGGTCATCTTCGAAGAGCTCTTTAATCAAGCGCTTTTTGGAGTAATGGGGCCTTATCATATCCTGGTCGCAAAGTTCTAAGAGTTGCCGGTTAAAAGCTTTCAGATCATCGATTCGAGGTACCGGCACCAAGATATTACGCCGGTGGTAGCCCACCTTGTTCTCCACATGACCCTTTTCATTGCCTTTACCGGCATTGCAGAAAGCGGACACAAAACCGTGATGGTTTTTGAAACGTAAGAAGGCATCTGTTAGTTCACGCCCGTGGTTCTTTAAAATTCTCTTGACTGCCGGTGAGAGGTTGTCAAACCACAGCCTATTGGGCACTCCGCCGATATGGGCAAAGATGTTCATCAAACCCTCGGCCAGGCACTGCATATTTTCTCCCTTAAACAGCTGCAGGTAGCCGCCGTTGCTTTGCGGGAAGGAGACATTTAGATAGTGGCCTGTGTAGCGCACATTACCTTCAAAAAAGTCGGCCTCACCAAAGTCGACCTGGGC
>JAAYGJ010000140.1 GCA_012727745.1 Clostridia bacterium
GGGTTCAAATCCCGTCGGCTCCGCCAGTAAATAACTCCAGTGAAATGGAGATAAAAAAGTCGCCAGAGTTTACGGCGACTTTTTATATTTTTCCCGCAACGCAGGCCAACCGTGGAAATGCCCTTCCTCCTGGCCTATCTCAGTTCCCGTTCCACAAAGGCTAAATGCTGGCTCATAGCCTTTCTCGCCGCGCGTGGATTACGCCCTTTGATCGCCTCATAAATAGCAACATGCTGTTCATAGAGCAATTCCGCATTACCCGGGTTGGTATAAAGGCTCAAACGGCTGGCCCGTAAAGCCTGCAGCATGGTATCGGAAACGGTATGCATCAAACGGGCTAATACCGAATTTTTGGTAGCTTCTGCTATTGCCAGATGGAAGCGTAAATCAGGATCGTCCCCTAGGACGCCGTTTTGTAAATCCCTGTGCATCTCTTCCAGTATTGACGCCATCTTGGTTAAATCCTCCAGTTCAGCCCGGCGTGCTGCCAGATGGGCAGCCTCCGTTTCCAGAGCCTGACGGGTTTCCAGCAGCTCTTTGGCCGTCTTGCGGTCCAGTAGAATAGCCATTGCCAAGGATTCTACGATATCGCGGTTACGCACATGCTTAACAAAGGTCCCCTCACCAGGGCGAATATCAATAACCCCCAGGGCTGCCAGGGCAGTTAGCGCTTCCCGGACAGAAGCCCGGCTAACTGCCAGGCGTTCTGAAAGTTCCCGCTCCGAAGGCAGCCGGTCTCCTGGCTTCAGGTTACCTTCACTAATAAGCACCTTAATTTGTTGCACTATTTCTTCATAAATCTTCTTGGTCCGGATAGGCCTCAGCTCCAACCGCTGCATTCCCCCTCCCTAGTCTATCACCCGCCATATATTTATTCCAGCTCTGCTGCTAAAATCTCAGCCGTATGTTTTACTTTGATAGGGCTATTTAATTGATCCAAACCGCCGCGAATTTGGACAATACATCCGGGGCAGTCCATGCTCACTACCTGAGCGCCGCTCTCAATAATACTGTTTAGCTTTCGTTTTAATATCGGAGCACTAATTTGCGGGTATTTTACGTTGTAGGAACCGGCGAAGCCACAACAACGATCGCAATCTTTCATCTCTACCAGCTCTACCCCTGGCTGGCTTCGCAAAAGCTTGCGGGCTACCTGGTCCAGACCCATACTGCGTTTGAAATGGCAGGAATCATGATAGGTAACTTTTACCGTCTGCTCTTTGCCCTTATATTCTCCTCTATCTTCACCGGAAGTCAATTCATTTACCAGCTCGGTGAAATCTTTAACTCTCTTTGCCAGCGCCCGGGCTCTCTCGCTCCACTCGGGTTCTTCAGACAGCAGTTCTACAAAATCATTTTTCAGAGCTACCGCACAGGTAGGACAGGCTGTCACAATTACATCAGCATTAGCTTCCTCCAGGGCAGCAATATTAATTTTTGCCAGTTTGACAGCTGTTTCGTCGTCTCCGGCATAGCTAGCCGGCGCCCCGCAACAGGCCTGCCCCTGGGGGAATGTTACCTGAACCCCATACCGGCCCAGTACCTTGTAAATAGCTTCGCCAATTTGCGGGTAAACAAAGTCAATTACACAACCAGCATATAAAGCTGCCTTTAAGTGCGGTTTGGCCACTTTGTACTCCTGTTCCAGTCTCTGGCTCAGGTTTCTAAAGGGAACGCTGGCAATAGCAGGCAAACTCCTCCCTTTAGTAAGGGGGCTGAAGAATAGGGGCAGGTGCCTGATAAAAGAAGTGCCTCCGGTTACCGGCCTTTGGAGCCGGGCTGCCGCCCGGAGCATACTGTGCATCAGCTTGGGCTTGGACACCACCCCGTGCAGGGCAATGCGGTAGCCTGGCGATAGTCCCTTTTTGTCAACCACTCTGTGTCTAAGCTTTAACACCAGTTCGGGAATATTAATATTACCCGGACAAACTTCCGCACAACGCCGACAGCTGAGGCAAAGGCTCTGTATATCCGCTGCCTCTTCTAGCGAGCTAAAGAAAGCCGTCAAGATACAACCAATACCGCCTGAATAGACCTCTCCATATGCCTGGCCGCTAACTAGCTGGAAAACCGGGCAAACATTGGTGCAGGAAGCGCAGCGGATACACTGCAGGGCTTCCTTAAATACGGGATCAGCAGCCATCCGGCTCCGCCCGTTGTCCAGGAGAACCACATGCAGTTCCTTAAGGCTCTCGCCCTCGCCGCGCCAGGCCGGAACCGGCCCGCTAATCAGCGTTACGTAGCTGGTAATATGCTGCCCTGTCCCGCTGCGAGGCAGCGCCTCCAGTATGGGGACAATATCCTTAAGGCGCGGCACCAACTTCTCCAGGCCGACAATAGCTAGATGAACCGAAGGCACAGTAGTAGTGAGCCGGGCGTTACCTTCATTGGTACAAATAACAATAGTGCATGTCTCAGCCACAGCGATGTTGGCTCCGCTGATACCCATCCCTGCGGTCAGGAATTTTTTACGTAGTTCCCGCCGGGCTATCCGCACCAGTTTGCTAATATCCGCCTCCACCGGCTGGCCTAGATAGCGGCTGAAAACTTCCGCCACCTCTTCTTTGAGCAAATGAATGGCCGGCATAACCATATGGGAGGGCCGTTCCCCTGGCATGAGTTGAAGAATCCATTCTGCCAGGTCGGTTTCATGGGGGTTAACACCGTGTTCCTGTAAGTATTCATTAAGGTGAATCTCTTCCGAGGCAAAAGATTTGGACTTAACCAGATCTGTAACGCCATGCTCTTGAGCTACCTTTAATATATATTCTCTGGCAGCAGCAGCATCGCTGGCCCGAAACACTCTGCCGCCGCGTGCTTCCACCGCCCTGCTAAACTGATCTGCCAGTTCTTCGTAACGACCAGCCGCCTCGGACTTAATTGCAGCTATCTTTTGCCTTAAAGCCTCGAAATCCCGGCCGCTATAAACCGCTTCCCGTGATATAACATAGGCATCCCCAAAGCTCTCCAGGGCCTTGCGCAGGCTGGAATTATTAAGCGCACGGTGTAGTCTTTGTTTAAATTCTTTAGTGGCCATCCTTTCCACCCCCGTCACCAACGACAATAATCAAAAGCCGCTCCGGCCCATGGACCCCGATTGTCAAACTCCTTTCAATATCAGCTGTACGGCTGGGCCCCGTTACCAGAGTTAAATAATTCGGCCAGGAACCCCGTTCCAGATAATTATCAATAACTTGCGTCAGGGTAGCCCTTATAGACGCCAGAGGCAGGAGGGCCACGCAGCTCAAGGGCAACATAGCCGCCAGCCGGCACTTCAGATCAGTAGCATCGGCAGCCATTGTCCCAGTTTCAGCAATGCCATAATCAAATTCTACAATGCCTATATCAGCCTGGCGAGCGAACTCGGCCCCATCTTCTTCGATTTTAAAACCGGCTGCCCTTAAAGACGCCTCCAGGTCAGCTGCCTTAACCAGAGGCGTATCAACAAGCGCTATAAGCGAGCCCAGCGGGCGCAAGTGTTCTATCAGAATGGGAGCTATCTCTTCAGGACTGGACGCCAAGATTACCTGGGCACCTGCTGTTTCAGCCTGAGCGCTAAATTCTTTCAGTAATGACTGCAAAGCTAAGCCCCCCTCTCTGCTCCCGTTATTTCTTGATCTAGTTCATAAGCCTTTTCTAATAGCTGGACAACATGCAGTACTCTGGGCACCATCCCTGCCTGGGCCAGTCCGTCCTCCAGCTGCATGCGGCAGGCCGGGCAGCTGGTAATCACGGTAGCAGCCCCGGTAGCTTTAACAGCCTCAACCTTGTGGGCCTGAACCTTCATGGACATATCGTAATTAGTTAAGCTGAAGGAGCCGGCACTGCCGCAGCAGCGGTCGGCAATTGCCATCTCTACCAGCTCCACCCCGGGGATAGACTGGAGAATTTGCCGCGGTTCAGCTTTTACTCCTTGACCACGCCCCAGGTGGCAGGGGTCATGATAGGTTATTTTTAGCGGCAGGGTGGCAGTCGACCGGCGGTAGTCGATCTTTAACAATAGTTCATTGATGTCCAGAGACCTGGCCGCCATAGCCCTGGACGCCTCCTGTTCAGAACTGTCAGCTAATAGTTCTGGATAAACGTGTTTCCAGGCCGTCCCCCCGGTAGCGCAGGCCACTACCAGGTAATCAATATCATAACGCTGGAAAATTTTCAAGTTGGAAGCAGCCATTTCCCGGGCCGTTTTCACATCACCATGCATCAATATAGGTATGCCGCAACAATGCTGGTCTTAAGGAATTATTACTTCCACATCATTTGCCAGTAAAACATTAACCACTGCCCGGCCAATATCTGTATATATATAATTCTCCATGCAACCGGTAAAGTAAGCAACCCGGGCTCGCGGCTTATTGGCGGGACGATTAATTTCAGGTAATTGCTCCCTTAAGGTCTTTTTAGCCAAGGGCGGAATAACTCGCCGCAGCTCCAACCCTATAGGAAAGCGGGGATTACAGCGCTGGATGTCTGGCCGGTAACGCAGGCCAAGGGATTGAAAGTGACGCCCGGTTTTTAAAGCAGCATCAAAAAGTTTACCTCGTTTTAGACTTTGAAAGATGACTTTTTTCAACCAGGGTAAACCCAGTTCCCGCTCCATAGCAGCCCGGGCCGCCAGGACTACTTTATCTACCTGCACCCCACTGGGGCAGCTTTCTACACAGGCCATACAGGTTAAACAGAACAGCATCTTTTCTGCCAGGGCGGGGGTGGCCGGGATTTCACCCCGGAGATAAAAATAAGCTAGCTGCACCTTAGCCCGGGCTACCGCTGCTTCCCTCAAGGTCTCTTTATACAACGGGCAAACAGCCTGGCAATTGCCGCATTTCATACACTTGGCCATTTCATCTTCTATTTGGGCTAGATTAAGCAAATAGCTCATGGTGTTCACTCCTTACCCCCAATTTCACCAACTATTTTTCCTGGATTGAGTAGTCCTAAGGGGTCGAGGGCCTGTTTAATCCGGCGCATTACTTCCATTCCGCTACGGCCAAATTCCAATTCCATATATTTTTGCTTGGCTACGCCGATACCATGTTCACCGCTCAAAGTACCACCCAGCTCAATGGCTTTATGGAATATCTCATCTACCGCCTGGTGAACTCGCTCCATCTCTTCCTTATCGCGCTCATCACAGGTAATAGTCGGATGCAGATTACCGTCACCGGCATGGCCGTAGGTAGCGATTTGCACCTTGTATTTCTGGGCTATTTCATTTAAAGCTATAATCATTTCCGGTATTTTGCTGCGCGGTACAGTAGCGTCCTCCAGGACTGTTGTCGGCCGCAAGCGGGCACAGGCCGGCAGGGCCGAACGCCGTGCCGTCCACAGTTTTTCCCGTTCAACGTCATCACGGGCTACTTCCAGCTGGCCCCCGTTTTCCCGGCAAACCTGCTCCACGATCGCCGCTTCTTTTTCCACCACCTGAGGAATGCCGTCCACCTCCAGCAAAAGAACAGCAGCAGCGTTTACCGGCAGGCCAGCATGACAATAGTCCTCAACCGCACGGATAGTGACGTTATCCATTATCTCCATGGTCGCAGGAATTACTTTATTGCCAATTATCCCAGTAATAGTCCGGGCTGCCCCATCCAGGGTATCAAAAACAGCCAGCATGCTGCGCCTCGCTTCCGGGGACGGAATCAGGCGCACGGTTATGGAAGTTATAATGCCCAGTGTACCTTCACTGCCACAAAAAAGTTTAGGCAGGTCATAACCGCTGACGTTTTTAACGGTCTTGCCGCCGCACTTAAAAACGCTACCATCAGCGAGAACGACCTCCAGCCCCATCACGTAATCTTTAGTGACGCCATACTTCAAGCCTCGTAAGCCGCCGGAGGATTCGGCCACGCTGCCGCCAAATGTTGCTGTGGTTACGCTGCCGGGGTCAGGAGGATAAATCAAACCATGGGACAGCAGGGCGTCGTTCAAATCCTGGATTATTACTCCCGGCTGCACAGTTGCGGTAAGGTTCTCGATATCAATCTCCAGGATTTTGTTCATTTCCACCAGGGACATGACCAGTCCGTTCTCGCTGGGGATTGCCCCGCCGCTAAGATTAGTGCCCGCTCCCCGGGGATAAACAGGCACCCTGGCCCGGCTGGCCAGCTTCATAATTTCAGCAACTTCTGCCGTCGTCCGCGGCAAGACCACCGCCAGCGGCAGGTATTTAGGCTGGTCGGCACAAGCATCAAATGCATAACACCACCGGTCTTCAGTAGCAGTAAGCAGCCGTTCCTGCCCCACAAGGTCCCGCAAAGCCTTAATAAAGCTCTCCTGTGATAGCAATGATTCTCCCTCCCGTTATGCCTTTTTGTCTCGCTTCGCATAATAAGGATAATTATAGTCCTATCCGGTAACAAACGTTCAAGTATATGTATATCCTGCAAACCCTTTCTTAACCGTCCTAATCGTCTGTTTATTCTCTCCGGCCTGACCACCTGATGTTTATATTATATCACTCTTTTGACACAATTCAATAATGTTTTGTTGCTTATAAAAAATATTAACCCGGCCTTCGTTAATTCAAGACCAGGTTATATTTCGCTAAAAGTAAAGCTATTCTTTTAGTAGTTATAATACTTCTTCAACTACAATGGTCTGGTCGCGGCGCGGCCCGACAGCAATTAACTGGACCGGCACACCTACCAGTTCCTCAAGGCGTTTGATATAGTTGCGGCAATTAGCCGGTAAATCAGTCACGCTGCGGGCATTGCTGATGTCCTCCTGCCAGCCGGGCAACTCCTCATAAACCGGCTGGCACTGCTTCAGCACCTGCAGGCTGGCAGGATAATCCCTGATAATGTTGCCCTGGTAGCGGTAGCCGTTACAGATGCGTAAAGTTTCGATACCCGTTAATACATCCAGTTTGGTCAGAGCCAGGCCGGTAAAGCCATTGACCTCAGCCGCATGGCGTAAAATTACCATATCCAGCCAGCCACAGCGGCGTGGCCGCCCGGTCGTAGTACCAAATTCTTTGCCTTTCTGCCGCAAAGTATCTCCCACGCCACCCTTGATTTCGGCCGGAAAAGGACCGGCCCCCACCCGGGTAGTATAAGCCTTGACTACTCCCAGTACCCGGTCAATCAGCCTCGGCCCGACACCAGCGCCGGTACAGGCTCCACCGGCAACAGGATTGGAAGAAGTTACAAAGGGATAAGTGCCCTGGTCGACATCGAGCAGTGTCCCCTGCGCCCCCTCAAACAGAACCTTGCGCCCTTCTTTTATGGCCCGGTTCACAATACGTACCGTATCGCTAATCAGGGGCCGCAGCCGCTCTGCATAAGCGCCATACTCTTCCAGGATTGCCTCCAGTTTATAGCCGGGTAAATCATATACTTTGTTAAGCAGTTCGTTAGCCAATGCCAGGCTGGCAGCCACCTTTTCCTTGAAAAGGGACCATTCCAGCAAGTCTCCCACTCTGATACCCTGGCGGGCGATTTTGTCCACATAGGCCGGGCCTATACCCCGTCTGGTAGTACCCAGCTGAGCCTCCCCGCGGCGCTCTTCCTGGGCAGCATCCAGGCCTTTATGGTAGGGCATAATCAAGTGGGCCCGGTCACTGAGCCTTAAGCCCGCAGTATCTATCCCCCGCTCAGCCAGTTTTTCTATCTCCTGCACCATGACGCCCGGATCAACTACAACCCCGTTACCAACCACGCAAAGCTTGCCGGGATATAGGATCCCCGAAGGTATCAGGTGCAGCTTGAATTCCTCTTCTCCGACCACTACCGTATGGCCGGCGTTGTTGCCGCCCTGATAGCGGACTATCACATCTGCCCTTTCGGCCAGGTAATCCGTAACTTTGCCTTTGCCTTCATCGCCCCACTGCGCACCTACCAGCAC
>JAAYGJ010000141.1 GCA_012727745.1 Clostridia bacterium
GATGCCAGCGACAACATGGTTGCCAATCAGGCGATAGCGATTGCTAATTCCATCGGGCTGATTAAGTCCCAGGAGATGCTGGCGGAAAAAATCAACCTGGCGGGACCGCCTTATGACATCAGGGTTCGTCCCTGGTATAACCCTGACGGGATAACCGCTTATTATATGGTGCCGGCTATCCTGGGTATTGTAGTAACCATGACTATGGTCCTGCTGACGGCTATGGGCATTGTGCGGGAAAGGGAGCGGGGCACCCTGGAACAGTTAATGGTGACCCCTATCAGATCGCTGGAGCTGATGATTGGCAAGATTGTACCTTATATTGTCCTGGGGTACGTGCAAATTACAGTAGCCCTGATCATCGGTGTCACTGTTTTTGATGTCCCCATCAGGGGCAGCCTGCTGGAACTTTATCTGTTAACCCTCTTTTTTATTACCGCCTCCCTGGGGCTGGGTATTTTGATTTCCAATGTGGCCCGTACCCAGATGCAGGCCATGCAGATGGGCTTTTTCGTCATGCTGCCCAGCATCATGCTGTCGGGCTTCCTGTTCCCCCGCGATGCTATGCCCCGCCTGATCTATTATCTCAGCAACCTGATCCCCCTTACTTACTATCTGGATATTATCAGGGGCATTATCTTAAAGGGCATCGGTTTCCCTTACCTGGTGGGGCAGGTTATATCTCTGCTAGTTTTTTCTGTAGTGCTGTTGATTGCCAGCAGCTTGAAGTTTAAGAAAAAGATTGCCTGAGCAGAATTAGCGGTGTTTTGCCAAATACGGGATGCAACCAGCGCCCGGAGGCAAATCTACCCTCACCCTTCGCGCTACTCTTTTCTCTGCGCAAACAATGACTGGGATAATACCGTCTATTTCTAAAGGAGTTACCCCGTGCCGAGCGCGCCGTGATGGATGAAAACCATTTTTAGCAAGGGAAGGGTGAGGCAGGTTCCCGGAAGGCGCCTTTGCGCTTAATTCAGAAGAACGAGGCCGGTTGAGGATAAGCGCGGACCACCCTGTTTGAGGCCCGAAGGGCCGAGTTGTGGCCGCGCCCGAAGCCGGGCGAGTTCGATACAAGTATAATGGCGCAACCAGCGCCTGAAGGGAACTGCCTCATCCTATGAATTACGTTAATGATAGAACTCTATTTTCAGAGGAGGATTTTGCCATTAAAGAAAGAATTTTATCCGCTTTTATGGAGCTTGCGAAAACCAGGGGCTTTTACCGGGTGACTATGGATGAACTGGCAGCGGAGGCAGGTTTGAGCAAACGCACCCTGTATCGTTATTTTCGCAGCAAGGACGAGATCATTGAGACTACCCTGGAGATGTTAATGGCAGAAGCGGCCAAAAGGATCGACGAATTTCTATCTACCTACCATAAACCTGAGGAAATTGCTGACGAAATGTTACGTATCATTTCTGAGGTAGGACATACTTTTGTCAATCCTCTGGTGCTGGATGATTTGCGCCAGCACTATCCCCATTACTGGAAAAAGATCGATGCTTTTCGCATGCAAAAAATGCGGAAAGTAATTGAGAGTAAATTTCTTCTCAATGAAAGAAACAAGGGCCAATTGAGAGAACTGGACGCTCGCATTGTAACAACAGCCTTTCTGGCGTCTATCCAGGCTGTCGTTAATCCCGAATTTATCATAACCAATGGGTTAACTTTCGAGAGTACTGCCAGACAGCTAATGGAGTTGTTTCAATATGGGATTATGAAAGAGAAAAGAAATTAGTATTAAAATAAATACTGCCGCCAGCCTGGTGTACCTTCTTGCTGGCGGCAGAGTGAACGAGGTTACTATTTAAATTAAATTGAAGCTAAGTTTTATACATCCAGCACGCTGTAACGCCCATATGGAACAAAGGCGACACGTGCCTTGGCCCCATATTTGGCCAGCGCATCCCGGTAGGCTTGCTCTACATTGTCATAGGCAGTAAAGCCAAAGCTGCGGGCCATTTCCAGGTTTTCCGGCCGGGTTACGATATAATAATCAGCATGGAGCATGGCGGCATAAATCTTATACCAGATACAGCCTGCCCATAATTCTCTTGTTTGAGCGTAGAATGATTTTATGGCTTTCTCGTGATTTTCTGCTGTCGGCGGCATGAAGTCCTTGACCAGGTCCATCAAGGCAAAGCCGGGCCAGTCGCCATAACCGGGGCAGGGAGTGGTAAAGATTATTGTGCCGCCTTTCTTTACGATGGGCTGGCAGTTGACGTTAACCCAGCCGGTATGGAAGAAGAGATGGTTGGTGGGTGCGGAGGAACCGGTAATAACTATATCTGCTTTGTTGTCTTTAAATTCGGCTGCATTGAAACGGTAAATCTGGTCATAGACCTTGATGGCTTCTTTATGGGCTTCAACAAAGTCGCCGGCATTAACGTAAGTTATCTGGAAGCGGTTGTTAACAATGATGTTAATGCCCAGCATTTCAGGGTTTGTTAGGCGGGCAGCTTCATATTTATCAAGCTGCATAAGGCAGTCATTATTTCCGGGGACACAATCGGGGGCCAGGGACATAATATGGTTGATTTCAATAGTTTCGTTGTTGGCAACGGCGGGAATAATCATGCCTGAGCCTCCATAGCCCCACAGGGTAGCCTGAGTAGTGC
>JAAYGJ010000142.1 GCA_012727745.1 Clostridia bacterium
TATGTCGACCAGATGCCTCCGTGTCTAAGACCGGGACTATATGTAAAAGATGATGATTATCGCTATTCTTTTCTTCATGGCAATTTTATTACTCTGACAAATTTAAAACCGGAAGACTGGGAGTATATCTGCCGCTGGCACCTAAGCCCCCTGTATATTTCTGTCCATACGACTAACCCCGCCTTGAGATGTAAACTATTAAATAGTAAACGAGGCGGGAATATTATGGACCAACTTCAGCGACTAAGCGCGATGGGGGTTAAAATGCATACCCAGATTGTGCTCTGTCCGGGGCTTAATGATGGGGAAGAATTAAAGCGGACAGTGTCCGAACTGGGCAGCTTATATCCGGCAGTGCAATCAATTGGCATCGTGCCGGTCGGGCTGACTTCTTACCGGGAAGGCTTGTTCCCGTTACGCCGGGTAACCCCGCCTGAAGCAGCCGCAATAATAGAGCAGTTGGAGCAATGGCAGCATGACTATCGCCGGCGTTTAGAGCGAGGCCTGGTCTATGGTGCTGACGAATTTTACTTGCTTGCCGGCCAGCCCTTGCCCCCTCTGGCTTATTATGACGATTTTCCCCAGACGGAAAATGGCATTGGCCTTACCCGTTTGTTTCTGGATGAATTTGCGACAGCTCTGAGCAAGCTGCCCCGGAAACTGTCTCGCCCGAGCCGGATAGTGGTAGCCACCGGGACTTTGATCGCACCGCTGCTGCAACACCTGGTACAAAGTGTGACGGCAAAAGTCAGGGGCTTGGAAGCGCAGGTAGTAGCAGTTCCCAATATATTATTTGGCCCTGAAGTTACAGTGGCTGGACTGCTTGGCGGGCGCGATTTGCTGGCTGGACTTAAGGAAACTGCTGCCTGGGCCAGGGAAAATAACGGGGTGATTATTATTCCAGAGGTAATGTTAAAAAGTGATGCCGCGCTTTTTCTCGATGACCTGACCCCTGGAAAACTGGCAGCTGAACTCGGCTTACCTGTGAGGGCTGTTCCAACTACAGGTGAAGGGCTGTTACAGGGATTAATATGGGAGACACCTTGTTGGTAATCGCAGGTAGCGAATGTGATTAAATTATTCACACTCCCCGTATTCTAGGGAGGTATGGTATTGTCCAAACCGGTTGTAGCAATTATTGGCCGCCCTAATGTAGGCAAATCAACTCTGTTTAATCGCCTTACCGGTGGTCGGGTGGCAATTGTGGAAAATACCCCTGGTATAACCAGGGACCGCCTTTACCGGGACGCTGAATGGTGTGGCCGCAGTTTTACTCTGGTAGATACAGGGGGCATTGCAGCCCAAGTTGATGATCCCCTGCTTGCCCAGGTGCGACGTCAAGCCGAGCAGGCTCTGCAGCAAGCGGATATTATTCTGTTTATGGTAGATGCCAGAGCTGCGCTAACAGCTGATGATGAAGAAGTGGCCTTAATCTTAAGACGTGCCGGGCGACCGGTTATCCTGGTAGCCAATAAAGTAGAGGATTTTAGCAACCCTGCAGCGTTACATGAATTTTACCGGCTGGGTTTAGGCGAACCTTTTCCCATATCTGCGGCCCATGGTATGAATATCGGAGACTTGTTGGATAAAATAGTAGCCATGTTACCAGAGGTAACAGAACAAGAGGAAAAGGATAGCCTGCGCGTCGCTGTAGTTGGGCGTCCTAATGTTGGCAAATCTTCCCTGGTAAATCGCCTGCTGGGGGAAGAACGGGTAATAGTCAGCGAAGTGCCTGGCACCACCAGAGATGCCATTGACAGCCATATCCATTTCGCAGGTAAAGAGTATGTCCTGATCGATACGGCTGGTATGCGTCGCAAAAGCCGGATCAATGCTTCTGTTGAATATTACAGTGTCTTACGGGCTTTGCGAGCTGTGGATCGGGCAGATATTGTGCTGCTAGTATTGGACGCTACTGAGGGAGTTACCGAACAGGACAAAAAAATTGCAGGTTATAGTCACGAGCAGGGTAAAGCAGCTATAATATTAGCAAACAAGTGGGACTTATTGTCTAAAGATGATAAAACGGCTGCTGAATATGAGGAGCAAATCCGCCAGCAATTAATTTTTATGAGCTATGCCCCGGTGATATTTGTATCGGCGCTTACCGGGCAGCGTGTTCAAAGAATCCTGCCGGCCATTGAAGCTGCTGGCGAAGCAGCCACTCGCCGCATTAATACAGCAGCATTAAACTCTCTGCTGCAAGAAGCAGTTCTGCTTAATCCACCATCTTCGGTAAAGGGTCAGGCTGTAAAAATTAATTATGCCACCCAGGTGAAGGTAAAACCACCAACCTTTCTCTTTTTTACCAACCGTCCTCATGACATACATTTTTCTTACCAGCGTTACCTAGAGAACAAGTTAAGAGAGAGTTTTGGCTTTGAAGGTACACCCATAAAGATTATATTCCGGCGCAATAAAGAAGCTCAGTAAGTTTGCCAGGAACCAAGCGAAAATGTTAAAAGGAGGAAAAAATATGTGGGTACTGGCCCTGGTATTTGCCTACTTGATTGGTTCTATTCCTACTGCTTATGTGGTAGGTCGTTATATTTACAAGTTTGACATCCGGCGCCGCGGCAGCGGCAACATAGGAGCCACCAATGCCCTGCGTACCATGGGAACAGTACCTGGCCTGGTAGTTCTGGGGGTTGATGTTTTTAAGGGCGTAATCGCAGTCTGGCTGGGTCAGGCAATCGGCGGGGCCCAGCTGGCAGCCTTAACTGCTATTTTAGCTATAATTGGGCATAACTGGTCTATTTTCCTGGAGTTTCAGGGAGGTCGGGGCGTAGCAACTGCTGCGGGAGCCGCACTGGCTATGGCACCGCAAGTCATTTTTTGGGCGGTGCTAATCTGGATAACAGTTATTATTTTGACCCGCTATGTATCCCTCGGTTCAATAATTGCTGCCGCGATTACCCCTTTTATGATGCTTTTTGGGCAGTACCCCTGGCCCTATGTTCTTTTTACATTTGTCGGCGCGGCTTTAATAATTTATCGCCATCGACCTAATATTAACCGGCTGCTTGCCGGGACCGAGCATAAACTGGGGGAGCGGAGCTGAGTTGAAGCAAACAATAGCCTTAATTGGTGCTGGCAGTTGGGGGACAGCGCTGGCTGTATTGCTGGCCAATAAAGGCTTTACAGTAAATTTATGGACCCGTCGTCCCGAACTGGCTTCTGCTATAAAAAAAGAGCGGGAAAACAAAACCTATCTACCTGGTGTAAGTTTGCCTGCCAATATCAAGCCACTGAGCGGCGATTTAGAAGCAGCGATCAAGAATGTAGCCCTGGTGGTGTTGAGTGTTCCTTCTCATGCTGTGCGGGCCGTAGCCAGGCAGTTACAGCCTATTTTGCCCCCGGGAATGATAGTTCTCAACACTGCTAAAGGTTTGGAACTTGATTCTAACAAACGCCTATCGGAAGTCCTGCTTGAATTAGGCCTGGAACGGGTAGCTGTCCTTTCGGGCCCCAGCCATGCTGAAGAGGTTGGCCGCGGTTTGCCGGCAACGGTAGTAGCTGCCGCTGTTGACCAGGAAGTAGCTGAATACGTCCAGGATATTTTTATGTGTCCTACCTTGCGGGTTTACACTAATCCGGACCTAATTGGGGTAGAGCTAGGCGGCGCGTTAAAAAATATAATCGCCCTGGCAACTGGAATGGCGGACGGGCTGGGACTGGGGGATAATGCCAGGGCCGCTTTGATGACTAGAGGGATTGCCGAAATTGCCCGGCTTGGGGTAGCCCTGGGAGGCAAATTATTAACCTTTAGCGGCCTCAGTGGCATCGGTGATTTGATTGTGACCTGTAATAGTATGCATAGCCGCAACCGGCGGGCCGGTATTCAGCTGGGGCAGGGTAAAACTCTGGAGGAAGTGTTGGCTGGCATGGGCATGGTTGTTGAGGGTGTCCGTACAACGGCAGCAGCCAGGGAATTGTCCCAGCGACTTAATATAAAGATGCCAATAACTGAAGAAATATATCAGGTGCTCTATCAAAAAAAGCCGGTAGCTGATTGTGTTGCTGCCTTGATGCAACGCCCGCGGACCCATGAAGTAGAAATAGGCAGTTGGTAGTAAATCTGGAACCTGCTCAAACAGCAGGTTCTTTTCTTATATTTGGCTGCATAAATTTTAAAAAGGCACCTCATAGAATAAAACGTTTTTAAGTAATATTTTTACCACTAATTCATATACTTTATTGTTAAAACATGCCATATTTGAACAACAAAATTTAGGCCTGGGGAGGGAGAAAAAGGGGTGGAAAAACGGGATATTTTCCGGGATATAGCTGAAAGGACTGGCGGTGATATTTATTTAGGCGTCGTTGGACCGGTAAGGAGCGGTAAATCAACTTTTATTACCCAATTTATGGAGAAAATGGTTCTCAACAACATCAAAAACCCCAATGAGCGTGACCGGGCCAGGGACGAATTGCCCCAGAGCGGCGCCGGTCGGATGATCATGACTACTGAACCCAAATTTATTCCCAATGAGGCAGTAGAAATAACTGTCCGGGAAGGGTTAAAAATGCGGGTCAGGTTGGTTGACTGTGTTGGTTATGTTGTACCCGGCGCTCTAGGTTATCACGATGATGAAGGACCCAGAATGGTCAGGACGCCGTGGTTTGAGGAACCTATTCCTTTTGAAGAAGCATCTGAAATCGGTACCCGCAAAGTGATTACCGAGCACGCTACTTTCGGTATAGTTGTTACTACCGACGGCAGTATTACTGAAATTCCCCGCGAAGATTATTTGGAGGCAGAAGAACGGGTCATCTGGGAATTGAAAGAGATGGGCAAGCCTTTTGTGGTCTTACTTAATACGAACCGGCCACTGGCGGAAGAAACAATTACCCTATACGGTGAATTGGAAGCTGCCTATGATGTGCCGGTACTGCCGGTAGATTGCCTGCATCTTAATGAAGATAATATACTCCAAATTCTCGAAGAAATATTATATGAGTTCCCCGTAACAGAGGTTAATGTTAACCTGCCCAGCTGGGTGGATGAGCTGGAAAGTGACTACTGGCTGCGGCGCCATCTAGAAACAGCGGTGCAGCATGCGGTCGGAGAGGTAAACCGTCTGCGGGATATTAACACCACCATTAGCAGTTTGAAGGAAGACGAACATATAGCGCAAGTAGTCCTCAAAGATATGGATCTGGGCAGCGGCGGCGCCCATATTGATATCGCGCTCACGGAAAACCTTTTCCATCAGGTTCTGCAGGAAGTTAGCGGTCTCACTATTAGCGGAGACCAGGACATCTTGCGCTGGCTACGGGAGCTGGCTGCCGTTAAGAAAGAATGGGATAAGATTGCTTATGGTATCCAAGAAGTACGTAATACTGGCTACGGTGTAGTTACTCCTACGGAAGATGAAATGGAGCTGGCAGAGCCAGAACTGGTGAAACAGGGTGGACGTTCGGGAGTACGGCTAAAGGCAACCGCACCTTCATACCACTTTATCAGGGCAGATATTACTACGGAAGTAACCCCCCTAATTGGCACAGAAAAGCAGTGTGAGGACCTGGTAAGTTATATTATGGAGGAATTTGAAGATAACCCTGAAAAGATCTGGCAAACAAATGTATTTGGCAAATCATTGAGCGACTTGGTGCGGGAGGGAATTCAGAGCAAATTATACCGCATGCCAGAAAATGCGCAGGTTAAGCTGCAACAAACTATTGAGCGCATTGTTAATGACGGCGGCGGGGGCATAATCTGTATTATAATCTAGCTTCTATTACCTGGAGCAAGGAGCATAGGGGCGATTAAGAGTGCCAGACATTTTCCCGGAAAAAATTTTTAAGCCTATTAACCCATATCCCAAAAGTGTCTACCATCAGGTAGTAGACCAGATAAAAAAATCTATTTTTGAAGGCCGCTTAAGTCCGGGGGAACGCTTGCCGGCAGAGAGAGTGCTGGCAGATATGCTTGGCGTCAGCCGCACCTCTGTACGCGAGGCTATGAAAATGTTGGCCTCTGAAGGTTTAGTTACCATTCGCCATGGCCAGGGTGTCTTTATAAGCGAGCAGGATCCAGATGAATACTTAAAACAGTTTGCCAGGCATTTGAACGTGAACAAGGAAACAGTGACCCACCTTTTCCAAATACGCAAAATCCTGGAACCCCAGGCAGCACGCTGGGTAGCAGAGAAGGGAAGCGATGCTGATATTCAAGAACTTGCCGCCATGGTAGCAGCAACCAGGCGGCAGCTAGGACGGCTGCGCAGCGGTCGCCTTTCTCTCCTTGCTGGACATGATAGTGTCTTTCATCATCATATCGCTAAAGCAACCGGCAATACGGTACTGGTACGTCTAATGCATAGCCTGTTAGACCTGCTGGCTGATAGCCGTTCGCGCAGCCTGTCAATTCCCGGCCGGGGTGAACGTTCTGTGGAAGAGCATGGTAAAATTGTTGATGCTTTAAGCCGCCGTAATGCTGAAGAAGCAGAAGCAGCTATGCTTGCCCACCTGAAAGATGTGGAACAGCAAATTATTGCTAGCTGGGATAAAACGTCCAGGTAAGAACTAAAAAAAGTTGTAAATAGTGCTAACCAAACACAGCTGTGTGTGTCAGCTTATCCTGGCCACATGGCTTAATTTTTTAGTCAAGTAAATTAAGAAAACAAAGTCAAAAATAGCGGCCGCAGGCAAAAAAGTGTTGCCGTTCAAGGGGTGATAAGGTACAATCTATAGGTAAAAGGAGCGTGAGGTAATGTTGGGTTCGCTAAACATTGGTCTACTAGGCCTAGGAACCGTGGGTGGTGGGGTGTTTCAATTACTGCAGCAAAATAGTGATGTAATTACTCAGAAACTGGGCCGTCCCTTAAATATATGCCGTATCCTGGAACGAAATATGGACCGGGTTCGCCAGCTGGGGGTTGATCCTGGCCTGGTCACGAGCGATCCTGGGATTGTTTTAAATGATCCTGATATCGATATTATTATTGAGGTAATTGGGGGAGTAGAATTAGCCAGGGAATTTATCTTGCAAGCTTTGAGTAACGGTAAAAGTGTAGTTACAGCAAACAAGGATCTCCTGGCTTTACATGGCAAAGAGCTATTTGAGGCTGCTGCTGCCCATAATTGCGATCTTTTTTTCGAAGCCAGTGTCGGTGGCGGTATCCCTATTATCAGGCCATTAAAGGAATCCCTGGCTGCTAACCGTATTTGTCAGGTTATGGGTATTGTAAACGGTACTACCAATTATATTCTTACCAAAATGAGCCGCGAAGGACGAGATTTTGACGAAGTTCTTAAAGAAGCCCAGGAGCTGGGCTACGCTGAAAGCGATCCTAGCTCTGATATCGAAGGTGATGACGCGGCTCGCAAGATGGCTATCCTGGCCTCTATCGCTTTTGGTTCCCGCGTTACTTATCCTGAAGTCTACCGTGAAGGTATTAGCCGTCTCAGCGTTCAGGATATAAAATATGCCAGCAACTTGGGTTATGCCGTCAAGCTGCTGGGGATCGCCCGGGAAGATGAGCAGGGCGTGGAAGTGCGGGTTCATCCGGCATTATTACCGCTAGAACATCCCCTGGCAGCGGTAAATGACGTTTTTAATGCTATTTTCGTTGAAGGTGATGCAGTAGGTGATACTATGTTTTACGGCCGTGGCGCCGGAGCTATGCCTACTGCAAGTGCCATTATCGGAGATGTTATCGAAGCGGCTCGCAATCGCCAGCATCGTGACTGTATTCGCAGCTCCTGCACCTGCTTTTACAATAAACCTTTAAAACCTATGGGTGAGGTTATTTCTAAATACTACTTGCGACTGATAGTTGCCGATCGACCCGGGGTGCTGGCAGCCATCGCCGGTGTTTTTGGCGCACGAGGAGTAAGCATTGCTTCAGTAATTCAGGAACGTACAATCGGCGATCTGGCCGAACTGGTGCTTATAACCCACCTGGTACGCGAGCAAAACCTTCAGGATGCTTTAAAAGCTTTAGCCGATTTGCCGGTGGTAAATGAAATTGCCAGTATGATACGGGTAGAAGGAGGTCCGAGCAATTGAAGTGGCCGGGTGTTATCAGCGCTTATCGTGAATTTCTGCCAGTTAGGGAGGCAACTCCCTTAATTACTTTGCAGGAAGGCAATACTCCTTTAATAGCTGCCAAAAATCTGGCCCAGGAGCTCGGATTGAAATTATACTTTAAATATGAGGGGTTAAACCCCAGCGGTTCTTTTAAGGACCGGGGCATGGTAA
>JAAYGJ010000143.1 GCA_012727745.1 Clostridia bacterium
CAGGGATAACTGCTGTTTTCAGGCTATCCTCCGGAGGAGATACTCGCCTGTCAAGCAAACAACTGCATATTTTAAGAGTTGCATGCTTCTCTTATAAAATAAAACAGCCGGGTAATTGGTTCTTGCCCGGCTGTTTGTTCGATGTTGCAAGTATTGCTCACTATGTCGTGATGGGGGTATGATAACCTGGCTTTTACGAGCCGGGCTATTGCTTGTTACTGCCAGCCTAACACCAGAACCATGTGGCCTGGGTTCAAAGATATGTCTTTAAACTGTAAGCCGTAAATGGGCGGGGGCAGGTTAAGTTTTAGTTTTTCCTCGCTGAGCAGTTCGTTCCAGGTAGAGCGTTCGAGAGGAATACCGGCAAAAGAGACACTGCGAGGAATGAATATCAGCTGGTGAGGACCATCAACCTGCAAGGTTCCCTTCACTTCAAAATCAGGCCCCGGAATGCACAGGCCTTCAGCCGCTAAAACCAGGCGAAACTCCTGCATTTTTTGCTCTGAACTAAACAGTTTGCTATTCAAACTGGCCTGGGTAAAGGTGGCCACAACCTTGCCAGCGGCATAATCAATCTTAATATTATCAGGTTCCAGTTGTTGCCATGGCAAGGCAGGTAACTGTTGCAGCAAGTACTGCAGGGAAGGCAAGGCACTGGACCAGGCTTTTTCCAGAGCCAATAAATCCTTGCTCCAGTTACTGTGCTGTTTTTGTAAACTGGCAAGCTTTGCTTGCTGCTCTTGTTTTAATTTGGTCAGCATTTTTTGCGTAGCAAGCATATTTTCCTGGGCTTGCTGCAGTTCCTTTTCTTTAGTTGCGATAAGGTTGCTTTTTTCTCGTACCAGGGCCTGTAGTTGCAATTGGTTTCGGATACTATCTAGAAAAAAATTGGCCAGGCGTGAGGTTAATTCCCAGCGGACAATAAGATCTGACCAGCCGGTACTTGTAAAAGCAGAGGTCAATACAGGCGAAGCACCGTAGGTATAAAAAAAGCGTAAGCTGTTGTTTAAACTTTCACGGTTAGTTTGCAGTCTAGCCTCAACCTGGGCTTGATAAATGCGAGCCTCTTGCAATTCTTGCCTGATTGTGGCAAGCTGAGAGGAGAGTTCCTGAGTTTTTGTGATGTTTTTTTGTATTGCTGCATCAAGGCGGAAAATATCTTGTATAATGAGTGCTTCTTGACTTTCATTATCCTCAAGGCGCTGTTTGAGCGTTTCTTTTAGGTCGAGGGCTTTCAGCGGCGGGGTATAAATAAGGCAAAACACGATAGTAATGATTATAATCAACGGTGTTCTCATTAGCTCCCCTCCCCCATCGGGAAGTATATTCGCCGGCCGGGCGTTAAATCCTGCAGTTAATGGAATAAAATGTAAATTATTTTTTATCCCTGGGTTTTCAGATTTTGGGATTAACTTATTGGTAGAAAGTTGAGGAAGCAAATGGAATTATCTTTAATCTTACAGGTATTTGTTGTTGGAGTTGCAGCCGGGGGGTTAGGTGCTCTGGTAGGTATAGGCGGAGGTATCCTGATCGTTCCTTTTATGACCCTGATTGTTGGCTTGCCAATTCATGTAGCTATAGGCTCCAGCCTGATAGCAGTAGTAGCTACCTCCTGTAGTTCTGCCAGTGTTTTATTGCGCAAACGCCTGGCTAATGTCAAACTGGGGATTACACTGGGGTTAGCTTCGGCAGTTGGCGCAATTCTGGGCGGTATAACTGCCACTCGCTTGAACCAACAAACCCTAAGCATTATCTTTGCCATTACAATGGTGTTACTCGCTTACTCAATCTTAAACAAGGTAAGCGGCGATAATCTCGGGGAAAAAGTTTGTGACCCAGGTAGAATGGGCTCAATTTTTTTCGATGAGCACTTACATAAGCAAGTATGCTACCGGGTAGAAAAAATTCCTTTGGGATTGTCCCTGTCCTTCATTGGTGGTAATATTTCCGGCTTGCTAGGGATCGGCGGGGGAGCTATTAATGTGCCGGTAATGGTACTGGGGATGGGGGTACCATTAAAGGCGGCAGTAGCTACCAGTAATTATATGATTGGCATTACGGCTATCTCCAGCGCCTTTATCTTTTATACCCGGGGCTTCGTTAACCCGTTGATCGCCGCCCCAACAGCTATAGGAATTTTTATAGGGGCTACTCTCAGTTCGCGGTTGTTGGGAAAATTCAAGAGTAAAAACTTAGCCAGGCTGCTGGCAGCAATCCTGGTATTTCTATCTATACAGATGGTTTTAAGTTCTTTTGGAATTAAATTTCGTTAGGGTGTTCAGGATTAGAATTATATTGCTTTTGGGGGGAATATATTGGCAGTCGCTGATAAACAAAAAGCGGGAGAGAAAGCTTATAGCCTGGAAGGTATTGTCGGCAGCATTCTGAGGATCGGGGTAACCGGAAGTGTGGTCATAATGCTCTTAGGGCTAGGCTTGCTGGCTTTTAGACCTGGCCCTATAGGGGTCGAGGTATTGCCGGTCGCACAGATTTTAAGCCAGGCAATCAGATTGCGGCCGCTGGCATTATTAAACCTGGGTGTTTTAGTGCTTTTGATAACACCGCTTATGGGGGTGCTGATTGCAACTGTTATTTTTATAATGCAAAAAGAGCGGTTATTTGTTATAATATCTTTAACTGTACTGGCAGTTTTGTTTATCAGTATGCTTATCGGTTCAGCTTGACAGGGTTGCGGTTACAAGCTATAATAAACCTTGCATCCGTGCGAGGGCGTGTAGCTCAGATGGGAGAGCGCTAGAATCGCACTCTAGAGGCCAGGGGTTCG
>JAAYGJ010000008.1 GCA_012727745.1 Clostridia bacterium
AAATACCTCTGGTGCTGCAACCCGGTTACGGCTCAGGCAGCGGTGTGGGCTTAAGTAATGTCAACCTCCGTTGCCAGAACCTCTACGGCCAGAATTATGGCCTGCAGATTTTCAGTGAACCTGCTGGAGAGACTACGATTTTATTACGTATACCCCTAAGCCAGCAGCCGGTAACAGTATATAATGAAGTCCCTTTAAAGGAGCTATTGGTAAATGAAGCTTAGAACTCTGATTGTCGACGATGAGTACCCCGCCAGGCAGGAACTGCGTTTCATGCTACAGCAATTTAAAGATATCGAGGTTGTGGGCGAAGCCACCAATGCCCGGGAAGCTTTAAACCTTATCAACGCCCTCGATTACACGGTGCTTTTTCTGGATATCAACATGCCTGGCATGAATGGTCTCGAACTCTCCCGGATTATTCAGAAACGCCCCAACCCGCCTCTGGTTATCTTTGTTACCGCCTATGAAGAATATGCCCTGGAGGCCTTTGAAGTTAACGCCGTTGACTATTTATTAAAGCCCTTTGACGAACAGCGCTTAGGATTAGCTATTGAGAGAGTGCGGCGTCTAGTAGAACAAAGATCCCAGCAGCCGCCGGCAGCCAAAACTCCTCCTACAGCTGAAAATGGAAGACTTAACCGCTTGCCTGTCGAAAAAAGTGGTAAAACAATTCTTCTAGACCAGAATGACCTGATATACGCCTGTACCCAAGGAGATAATATCTACCTTAAAACCTCCGCAGAGCAATACCGCACCCGTTTTACCCTTAAGGAGCTGGAAACCCGCCTCGATCCCAGGCTGTTTTTCCGTTGCCACCGTTGCTATATCGTAAACCTTACTAAAATAAGGGAAATCGTCCCCATGATCAACGGTACCTATACCCTGATTATGGCTGACGGGAAGCAAAGCGAAGTCCCCGTAAGCCGTAAACAGGCCCGTAAATTAAAAGAACTGCTGGGTATTAGTTGAGCTTGCCGCGCCCCTTCGGTAGATTGCCCCTTTCATTGCTAATGTCCTCCTACCAGGCCCATCGCTGGCTTTCACCGCGCCAAGCTATCGCGCGCCCATGCCGGGCGCACATAAAATAACCCCCCGGAACTTCCGGGGGGTATTGCTAACTCTACTAGCCAACCATATGGCGAGGATCAAGGAGTTCCCTGGCCTGCTCCTCTGGCAGCAGTTTTTCTTCCAGGACCACCTCAATAATACTCTTGCCAGTGGCCACTGCCTTTTTAGATACCTCTGCAGCTTTATTATAACCAATCAGGGGTACCAGGGAGGTAACCAAACTCATGGCGCTTTCGGCATATTGCTGGCAACGATCCGTACGATATTTCATACCTTTAATAGTCTTTTCGGCCAGTGTATTAATTGCTGCTGTTAACATGGATATGCTTTCAAAGAACGCAAAAGCCAGCACCGGTTCCATCACGTTTAGTTCAAACTGGCCAGCCTGGGCAACCATCATGATAGTCAGGTCGTTACCCAGAACTTTAAAAGCAACCTGGTTGACAACTTCCGGAACAATGGGGTTAACCTTGCCGGCCATAATACTGGACCCGGCAGCCATCGCCGGCAACTCTAGCTCAGCCAGTCCGGCCATGGGGCCAGAAGCCATCAAACGTAGATCATTGGCAACCTTAATCAAGCTAACTGCACCTGCTCGCAGCAAGCCGGATACTTCAACTAAGACATCCAGGTTCTGGGTGGCGTCAATAAGGTTTTTCGCCAGCTTTAAATCCGAAATCCCACTGGCTGCCCGCAGTTCTTCAATAACTAATTCCCGGTAGCGGGGGTCAGCGTTCAAGCCAGTCCCGATTGCAGTAGCACCCATGTTTACTTCAGCAAGTAGCTTGCAAGCCAATTTACCCCGTTCCACATCTCTCTGGAAGGCTTCGGCCCAGGCAGCCAGCTCGTCGCCCACCCGCATAGGTACAGCATCCTGTAAATGGGTTCGTCCCAATTTCAGGCAATCTTTATATTCAGCTGCCTTCTCTTTAATGGTGTTGACCAGTAGCTCGTTCGCTTTGATATATCCTTGCAGCATCCTGATCATTGCAATCCTGATGCCTGTAGGCAGAGCGTCATTGGTAGACTGTCCTTTATTAACGTGGTCCACCGGGCTAACATGCTCATACTCCCCAGGCTTGTGACCAAGAATTTCTATGGCACGGTTGGCGAGGACTTCGTTAGTTACCATATTAATGCCAGTGCCAGCCCCGCCTTGAATGGCTTCACCGACAAAATGATCATGCCATTTGCCCTCGATAACTTCATCAGCAGCCTGGGCTATTGCCATAGCTTTAGATTTTTCCAACACGCCTGCTTTCATATTGGCCAAAGCTGCCGCTTTTTTGACCATTGCCATGGCAATAATAAATTCCCGATGGATTTTATACCCGCTGATGGCAAAGGTTTCCTGGAAGCGTACCCCGTTAATACCGTAATAGGCATCTGCAGGTACTACCTTTCCATTTCTTTCAACAATCTGAAAG
>JAAYGJ010000144.1 GCA_012727745.1 Clostridia bacterium
CCTAAAAAAGAAAGGTGGGCAATATAAACTATGGCCGCAAACACCACCAGAATAACAGGTTTTTTCATTAAGCCCCGCTATTTGCCGGCAATGATGACACTTATATTGCCGGTGCTTCTGTTGGCAGCCTTAACACCGGTAGCAGCGGCAGCCGCGCCTTCTTTTCATGAGCTGCTGACCTGTGAGGCCGGCGATGTCCCAACGAATATTATTGCCGAAGATTTTAACCGCGACGGCATAGTTGATTTGGCCCTGGCCAAATATGTTAATACGTCCAGCTATCCCGGCTATGTGACAATTTTATTGGGAAACGGCACAGGCAGCTTCACGAAGACAAAAGAATATAAGGTGAGAAATTACCCCTACAGCGTAACTGCCGCTGACTTTGATAACAACGGTATTACCGATCTGGCGGTAGCTAATCGCACTTCTGATAGCGTTTCTATCCTGCTGGGGATTGATGGCGATAATTTTCAGGTAGCTAAAAGCTATCCCACCGATAAGGCCCCCCATTGCGTTGTGGCTGCTGACTTCAACGGGGACGGCTGGACTGACCTGGCGGTGGCCAACTTCTCGTCCAATAGTATAACTATCCTGCAGGGCATTGGTAATGGCAATTTTGCCGAGGCGGCTAATTATTCTGACGATAAAATCGGTAAAAGCCCTGCCTGCCTTGCTGCGGAAGACTTTGACCGCGACGGCAACATAGACCTGGCAGTAGTAAATCAAACTAGCGTTGGTGATATTCATATTCGTATACTATTAGGGAACGGCGATACTAGCTTTCGAGACCCACAATACTACAATGGAGCTAATAACCCCAGCAGCCTTACCTGTGGCGATTTCAACGGTGACGGTCTCATAGACCTGGCAGTAGCCGGCTACTACGACGGTTCTGGAAAAATCTCCATCCTGGTGGGTAAGGGCGATGGCAGCTTCCAGGCATACGCCGACTACGATATTGGTAACAATCCCCGTAGCATTATAACTGCTGACTTCAACTGTGACGGCGTGGCTGACCTGGCAGTAGCCAATTACGATTCCAACACCGTCTCAATCTTAACCGGCAACGGTGACGGCAGCTTCGAGAAAGCAATAGACTACAATGTTGGGGCAAAACCTTTAAGCGTCGCCGCCGCTGACTTTAACGGCGATGGTAAGGTCGACCTGGCAACAGCCAATAGTGCTTCCGGCGATGTTTCCCTCCTCCTTAACAGCACTACTTTCCCCGGCCAACTACAGTTCAGCCAGGCCAGCTACAGCGTAGCTGAAGATGCCCATTCTGCCACAATAACTGTTACCCGCACCGACGGCAGCGACAGCGTAGTGACAGTTGTCTACCGTACTGCTGACGGCACGGCCAGCGCCGGTTTGGATTACGAAACAGCCTCAGGCAGCCTTACATTTAACGACGGAGAAACGACAAGTTCTTTTACAGTGGTTATCCTCGATGACGCAGAACCAGAAATTGATGAGACAGTGATCCTCAGCCTCAGCAGCCCCTCCGGTGGGGCTGTCCTGGGGAGCCCGGCCACAGCAGTGCTGACCATTATTGATAATGACGTGCCTGATACCAGGCCACCGCAAATCATAAGCAGCGACCCGGTGGACAAAGCTACAGGCATTGATATTAACCAGGCTATAACCATCATTTTTAACGAAGTGGTACAGCCTGGTAGCGAGATAGACGCTATCACCCTAGCTGGGGACAACAGCACAGTAGCTTATACTTACAGCCTTAATGGCAAAGCCCTTGTTATCAAACCCCTTGCCAGCCTGGATTACAGCAGCGGCTATACCCTGACCATCCCTGCCGGAGCGATAACGGACCTGGCTGGCAATGCCTTGGCCACAAGCTTTAAACTAAACTTCCGCACCATCACCGCTCCGGAGCCGGATAATAACAACAGTAGCTCCCCGGGAAGCAATAGCTCAGACAGCTATACTGCTCCTGCCCCGGTTGCCCCTGCCCCGCCGCCACCACAGTTACTGCTAACTGTCGCTCAGCTACAGGCAGCAGTCACAGCTAGTGACCAGATAAGCCTGTACTGGGCTGCTAAAACTTCTCTCCTGGCAGCACAGCTGCTGGAACCCCTGGGGGTAAATATAGGCGATAGTACGATTACTGCTAACCTGACCGCCGGCGCTAATACTGGAGGCCCTTCTGCCTGGCCCAGGCAAATGCTGGCCCAATCCCTTAGCCCTGGCTCGCTGCAGAAAACAGCGCCAGATAAGGTGTTGCCTGCTAGCTGGATTAACAACGCCCGGGCAACAGCTATTATTCAACAGGTACTCGAATTCGCCGGCTTTATTTAAGGCTGCAATTAGCCTGGCAAATCCGCCCCTCGCCAGCACGAATTCAATTATATTTAAGCAGGTAAGTTATTTTTACCCTGCTGTGCATATAGATTATTAACCCCTGCCTGTCAGCGCAAGGGGTACAACTAAGCTGTTATCAGCAATAATTACTGTGGGAGGTTAACATGGCTAAGAAAACAATTGCCGGAAACAAAAATAATAATCCTTTAAGGATGGCTCTAATTGTCATCCTGGTATTCCTGCTAGCGCTGCTGGGTAAGCAGGCTTTTGAGCGTTTCAGCCCAACCCCCGGACCTAACAGTCAGACAGCAACCCTGGAACGGGTAACTATAGAGACCAGCAGAGGTGTGATTGAAATTGAACTCTACCCGGAATTAATGCCGCTGACGGTAGCCAATTTTCAAAAGCTGGTGGAGTCAGATTTCTATGACGGCCTCACCTTCCATCGAGTTGAGGACTGGGTGGTGCAGGGTGGCGACCCCCTGGGCAACGGCACCGGCGGCCCCGGCTGGACAATTAAACTTGAAGTTCACCCGGAGTTAAAAAATGTTCGTGGAGCACTGGCTATGGCCCGCGGTCCCCATCCGGACTCAGCCGGTTCCCAGTTCTATATATTAAAAGAAGATGCCCCCTGGCTTGACGGCGATTATGCGGTATTTGGCATGGTAACCGCCGGCATGGAGGTCGTGGACAGCCTCCAGCCGGGAGATAAAATGATCAGTATTAAATAGCGTTTGCAGTAACAAAAATAGCCGGTTATGCGGCAACTGCGCCAGCATAACCGGCTTTATTGAGCAAAAAGCTCCTTTGCCTAGGCTACCGGCAGCAAAATAAAAATGAGCACATCCCAAACCGCATGGGAAATAATCACCGGCGCCAGGCTGCCGCTCCGTTGATAAAGATAGCCCCAGAACAGGCCGCCAACCATGGCTGCCAGCAATAACATCAGATTGGCTGCCCAGATATGGACCAGGGTATATGCTGCCGTAGCCGCCAGCAGGCCGCTCCAGTCTCCCCAGCGGGCAACAAAACGCCGCTGGACAAACCCGCGCCAGAATATTTCTTCTGCCGGACCGATTATAAACAACAGTAAAAAGGCAATTAACCAGGGCGAAGCCTGGGCCTTATTCTCGTATACTGAGGCCACCTGCTCCCCGGCGAAACTAAATATCCAGCCGGAGAGAATATTGCCGACTACAAAGATAAGATAAAGCACAAGCGCTGATAGTAAGCCCAGGACGAGCGCCTGTTTGTTAAGCTCCTTCCGGCTCAGCGGCGCTCCCTGCTGCCAGAGGGCAACGGCCGTTAACAGCGCCGCCGCTACAGCCATCGAGACCCAGAAATTAAATAACTGCAAGCCAAAGATAAAATACCACATAACAAAGGCGGCCAGCAAAGCCGCCCAGACACTATTCAGTCTCTCAGCATTTCTTCCCGCCACTATTATCCCTCCAGCTTTTAGAGTCCCGTTCCTGCCAGTAATAAGCCAATAATAAACAACATGCCGTATTTTAGATGCAGATTGGCGGTCAAAGGTTCTATCGGTCCCAGCAAGGCCGGGTTGCCCCTAAATCCGCCCCTGACCATCCGGGTCAGTTTAATCCCTTGCTGCAACAGCACCAAAGGCAAGAGGGCCGGCCAGGGTAATAAGCCGCCGACCACTAATAAAATAGTAGACAGGTACGCGCCCAGGATGAGGAAATAGTAGCAGTGCTCGCTTTTGTCGCCCATAATATGGGACCAGGTCTTTACAGCAGCCAAGCGATCTGTTTCTACATCGCGCAGGTCATTGCCGTGCATAATTCCGGCTACCAGAAAGCCAACCGGCAGGGAAACCAGCACCGGCGTCCATTGCCAGTAACCTGTCTGGACTACATAACCGCCCAGGACCATCAACGGTCCCATGAGGATAAAGACCAAGGGAACGCCCAGACCCCGGTACTTGTATGCCAGTGGCCTAGCCGTATAGCCATAACCGCCCAGCACCCCTACCAGACCCAGTAACAACAAAGGCCAACCCCGTAAGAAAACCAGGTACAGCCCGCTGAGCGCCGCCAGGGCAAAGGCCAGATACCCGCCTTTAATCACTGCCGGAGGACTAAGCCAGCCCATTACCAGGATCGGATTGGAATCCCCGCTAGAAGCTGTAGTATCTACCCCGTTGATATAATCATAATAGGTGTTGACCAGATTAGTACCAATCTGTAGCATTATCCCTACTGTAACTGCCAGCAGGTAAAACAGCAGATTAAAATAGCCTTCCCGCCAGGCCAGCACCGTGCCCAGGGTTACCGGAATAAAGGCTGCTGTAAGGGAAAAGGGCCGGCTAGCCCTTAACCAAACCTGCCAGGCAGGCATTACTGGTGTCGTCACCCCAAACTCATTCCTCTCCCGCAATAAGCATCAGTAGACTCATTCGGCGTGGAAAGCGGTTTTCCTGCTGTAAAACCCCGAGCCTCCACTTCCAATTATTAATTATTAACTTTATGATTTTAGGCCGGGGTTTTGTTGCCGGTGCTGCTCAATAATCCGCACCAGTTCCCCCACGGCCTGCGTCAAATCATCGTTTATCAGCAGGTGCTGGTATTGCTGAGCATACTCCATCTCCATCTGCACCCGTTCCAGCCTCTTGGCTATTATGCCAGGGTCCCTCTCCCTTTTGCTAAGGCGCCGCTGCAATTCTTCCAAACTGGGCGGAGCAATAAAGATAGAAATGACATTTTGGGGGAAAAGCTTCCTAACCTCAACGTAGCCCAGCACGTCCATATCAGTCAGGATATCATAACCGTTCTCCAGTGCATATTTGATCGTAGGCAGATGGGTGCCATAATAGTCACCGGTATGAATCTGTTTCCATTCCAGGAAAACACCGTCAGCAATCATCTTTTCAAATTCGCTTTTACTTACGAAAAAATAGGGAAAACCCTGCCTTTCTCCCGGGCGCAGCGGGCGGGTAGTTATGGAGGGCAGGTAATAAATACCCTTCAACTGCTCCAGAGCACGGTAAAGCAAAGTATTCTTACCCACTCCGGAAGGTCCGGATAAAATGAAAAAAAGCCCGCCCCTGTTATTTCGATCTTTAGCTGCAAAACTTACTACCAGATCCTGTAATACCTCAGTCATCTTAATGTACCTTCTACTAATATTTATTAACTACCGTTGCCTAATAAATACTATCGTATTTTATGTGTTTCTGCAATATACTGCAAGTGTGCCCCACTGTCGAGCCAGATTCTATCACAAACAGCTGTATTTTTACACCTGCACCGTTTTCCTAGTTACCGGTGTAAATTTAGCTGACAAAAACACCTCCCGTTTATTTCCCGGGAGGTGTTCTGCCGTTTAGCGTTTTATTACCGTTAACAGCATTTTAAAATTCTGGCGTGCTTCCAGGGAATGGGGAACATCCTGGGGCATAATTACTGTCTCGCCAGCCTTGACTGTCAGAGTTTCATCGCCGATGGTAACCTCTGCTTCCCCGTCCAGTACCTGCACCATGGCATCACCGGGAGTAGTGTGGGTGCTAATGCCTTCTCCTGCTGCCAGAGCGAACAGGGTTATGTTGGCCCGGGGTATCTGGGCCAGGGTGCGGCTGACCACCTGGCCGGGCTGGTATTCCACCAGTTCTTCCAGTTTTAAGACTTTGGCAAACTCAATGTTTTTCATTAACTGTACCGCCATTAGCTAGTCTCCCTCCATTTTTTTACTTGCGCTTACTCCCACTCAATTGTTGCCGGTGGTTTAGGAGTGATGTCATATACTACCCGGTTGACCTGGCGCACCTCATTTACTATCCGGGAAGATATGCGCTGCAGTACTTCGTAAGGCAGCCGCGCCCAATCAGCGGTCATAGCATCCTCGCTGGTAACTGCCCTGATGATTATAGAATAGGCATAGGTGCGTTCACCACCCATTACCCCCACACTCTTCATTGACGGCAGGACGGCAAAATATTGCCAGACCTCGCGGCCCAGCCCCGCCCGCTCAATTTCGGCGGTGACAATGGCATCAGCCTGGCGAAGGATTTCCAGCTTATCGGCACTGACCGGTCCGAGAATTCGCACAGCCAGGCCCGGTCCTGGAAAGGGCTGGCGCCAGACAATTGCCTCAGGCAGGCCCAGTTCTTCGCCTACCAGGCGCACTTCATCTTTAAATAAGAAACGCAGAGGTTCGACCAGTTCCAACTCCATATCCTCCGGCAGGCCACCCACATTGTGGTGACTTTTAATAACCGCTGCTGTTTCGGTGCCGCTTTCAATAACATCGGGGTAAAGGGTGCCCTGAACCAGATAATCAACTTTGCCCAGCTTCTTGGCTTCTTCTTCAAAGACCCTGATAAACTCATGACCAATAATTTTACGCTTCTTTTCCGGGTCTGCAATTCCCGCCAGCTTACCTAAAAAGCGCTGGCTGGCATCCACATAAACCAGGTTCACTTGCAAAAGCTTGCCAAAGGTTTCCCGGACCTGTTCTGCTTCCCCCTGGCGCAGCAAACCATGATTAACAAATACACAGGTCAAACGATCCCCTACTGCCCGGTGCACCAAGGCTGCTGCTACCGAAGAATCAACCCCTCCGCTTAATGCGCAAAGAACACGGCCCTCACCAACCTGCTCCCTACTCGCTTTAATTTGATCCTCAATAAAGGAGCTGGCCGACCAGTCGCCCCGGCAACCGCAAATCTGGAACAAAAAGCGACGAATTATCTCCTGCCCCCGGGGTGTATGATTAACCTCGGGATGGAATTGAACCCCATATAGCCTGCGCCCCGCATCACTCATAGCTGCAACCGGCGCCAAAGCTGAACGGGCCGTAACCTTAAAGCCCGTTGGCGGGGCGCTGATATAATCGCCGTGGCTCATCCAGCATTGTATCTTTTCAGGAAAACCCGCCAAAAGGACATCATCGGTCGCTATTACCTCGAGGTCAGTCTGGCCATATTCATGGCCTTCAGCGCCTTCAACCTTACCCCCCAGGTCATGGGCCATTAGTTGCATGCCATAACAAATACCTAAGATGGGTAAACCGCATTCATATAATTCCGGAGCAATCCGGGGCGCTCCGGGGCTATAGATACTTGCCGGACCACCGGAAAGAATAATGCCCCGGGGCTTGCGCCTGAGGATTTCTTTTATTGGGGTAGAATAGGGGACCATCTCACAATAAACGCCAGCCTCCCGGATACGCCGGGCGATAAGCTGGTTATACCGGCCGCCACAATCCAGTACTAAAACTAATTCGTAGCCTTGTTTACTGTCAATACCCATTTAATCATTACCTCTCCATATCCACTTTGAATGTTGCCCTTAAGCGATGATTATCATTTTTTCCTGCGCTGTTCATATACTTCAGGTTTTAAAACACAAATATCCGGTAAATGGCGATACATCTGGGAATAATCAAGGCCATAGCCGACAACGAAGTAGTCCGGGATACAAAAGCCGCAATAATCAACTTTGACCTCAACTTGGCGTCGTTCCGGCTTGTCCAGGAGTGTACAGGTGCGGATACTCAAGGGCTGGCGGGCCCGCAGGTTTTCCAGCAAGTACTTTAAGGTTAACCCGGTGTCAACTATATCTTCAACAATGAGCAGATGCTTGTCCTCCACTGAAACCTCCAGGTCCTTTAAAATCCGCACTGCTCCCGAAGTGCTGGTATCATCCCCATAGCTGGAAACAGCCATAAAATCTAATTGCAAAGGAATGGATAGCTCCCTTACCAGATCGGACAGAAAAATAATCGCTCCTTTTAAAATACCTACTACCAGTAGCTCTTTACCAGCGTAATCCCGGGAAATATCACGGCCCATTTCTTTGACCCGTCGCCTAATATCAGCTGCACTTACTAAAATTTGCGCAATATCGTCCTGCAATAGTTTCTCGCCCCTCCAATAATGAATGTGGGAGGTGACGCTCTCACCTCTTAGATACGCTTCCTCCGGCAATTTTAACTACGTTTTTGTCAAGACTTAACTCAGTAATCTTATTTCGCTGTGCAGTAAATAATTCCTTTTTCCCTTTAGATTTTTATACTTTTATTATTAGTTTGGACAAGATAAGCTCTTTGCTATCCGTTTTGTTCTTCCTCCCTCGCTCTTTCTCCCGCGCTAGATTATTCAGCCAGCCGATTTAGTTTGCAATAATGGCGCTACCATGATAAATAAAAAGCGCCCTCACTGGGGCGGTTCAATTTTTATATCTTTATTAAAATCGTAAAAGTCCACGGTCATGGTTAGTTTGTCTTCCGGCTTCTCCCGGTGGGCTGCCTCTAGAGACACTTTGCAGATGTACTTACTACCCCGTTCCACCCAGAACTGGTAGTAAAAATCCTGCCAGTAGCTGTTCAAAAATTCATTGTTAACCTGGGGACGGCAGGTGAGGAGATAAGGGCGTCCCGGCAGGTCTCGCTGGCGTCCCAGAAACTGGAGTTCATTTACCTGAGTAATTTTTAAAATTGAGAGGGGGTTTATTTCTGCCATATATTTTTCCTGTTCAAGGGGGCTGTTGCCCGGGGTCACCATCCAGCGTTTGGAGGTAGGATCACGGAAATAAGTAGTTTGGTCCAGCTGGTAAATCTCCACCTCCTGGCCGGTCATTTGCCCTTTTAAATAGAAGCTGCCGTCACTGCTCCGCATTCCGTCCAGGTCGCTTAAAATAACTTTATTGCCAGCCGAGGTTAAGCTGGCCTCGACATGAAAACGATAGCTGCTGGCTTGATTGGTAATATCCAGGGCCTGGATAATTAGTTCGCCGGGCTCAACTTTTATTTCTTGAAGATAATAAGAATAAAAGTTATATCCGGCCAAACCCAGCACCAGCGCAAGCGTAAGAATAACCGGCCAACGTAATAGCTTTTGCCGCAAGAATAAAACCTCCCCTGCTATAACATCTAACTTACTTAATGTTATAGAATGGAAGCAGGGGTTATTCCTGGTTATTGCTGGTAATTTCCGGCGGCAGCCACAGCCTGGTACAGGGCAAGTACATTGGCCAGCGGCAGGTCAGCGTTTAAGACGCCGCTGGAAGTGGAAAAAATGTAACCCCCGCCGGGCGCTGCTACGGCCAGCAGCCTGTTAACCGCCGCGTTAATTGTTTCCGGTGAACCTGTAGCCAGCAATTCCAGATCAAAATTACCCATCAGGCACAGCCGCTGGCCATACTCCTGTTTAACAGCGCCAATGTCCATGCCCGCAGCCGGCTCCAGGCATTGTAAACCATCGAGGGGCAGGCTAGCCAGATCCGGCAGGATAGGGTTCAGATTCCCATCAGAATGGTAAAGGACAGGTAAATCTTGCCTTTTCAGACCCTCCACCAGGCGGCGCAAGTGAGGTAAAAACAAAGCCCGCCACTGGTCCGGATGGATGTAAGTACCCCGTCTGTAGGCAACGTCATCACCAATAATAATGGCGTGCGCCCCGGCCTGATGGCAAATCCGGGCCAATTCCAGGTTCAATTCCGTTACAGCCGCTGCCAGGTCATTAATTACCTCGCTACGATTCGCAAGGGCCAGCAGAAAGGTAGTAAAGTCAAAAAGCTGGCCGGTACCCTGAAAGGGACCATCAATAAATGCGAAGACGAAAAAATCCGTTTCTTCACGCCAGCGGCGAATATGCTCAAAATTAAAACTAGCTGTTGCTGGCAGGCGATAAGCAGACGCTGCACTGATATCCGGGATAGCTGCTGCCTGGACTGTAGTCAGCCTCCCCTGTTTGCTGAGTAGACGACCCCAGTTATCCCGGTAGAGGCCATTTCCCTGTTCCCGCAAAACAGCTTGCGGCGCCAGAGCCAGCAGGTCCATAGCTAACAATTCCCGTGCCGCCACTTCTTCAGCAAAGCTTACCTTCCCTCCCTGACAGCCCACCAAAGCAGCTACCAGTCCCGGCTCGATCTCAAACTCACCCCGGGGCACCCGGTCGGCCTGACCACGGGCAAGGGCTGTCAGTACTCTTTCCACCTTATTCACTGCCCTCGCCTCCAGAAATATACTGCCGGTTAAACTTAAGGCAGCATCAATGAGGTAATAAAAACATCATTAAATGATTGCTGGTTCATCAGCTCAATATAACCTACCTGGCGAGCAATAGCCTCTGCCCGTCTTCGTTCTGAGGCTGAGAGCAGAGTTAAGCATGCCCCCGTACCGGCGGCGTTACCTACCTGGCGAAATTTGTCTAGGGGCAGATTGGGAAACATCCCGATACCAATGGCGCTCTCCAACCTCAGGTGCGTGCCAAAAGCTCCGGCCACCACTATTTCCTCCAGATCGTTTAGCTCCAGGCCGGCTGCTTCCAGCAACAATGAAGTGCCGCTGGCGATGGCTGCCTTGGCAAGCTGGATTTCACTGATGTCTTTCTGGGTCACTACCAGGTCGCTATCAATTCCGGCCTGTTCCGAGGGTACCAGCAGGAATTCCGGCGGGCCGCCGCCCAGTGGCCGCCTAACCCGGGGATGGCTGGTATCCAGACGACCGCCGGCATTAAGGATACCGCAGCGGTAGAGTTCTGCTATGGCGTCAAGGACGCCAGAACCGCAAATGCCCAGTGGCGGTGCCCCGGCAATACTCTGCCAAAAAACCTCATTGCCGTCATCGCTGAGGCGAACAGCACTTATAGCGCCGCTGACGGCCCGCATCCCCTGTGCAATATGCGCTCCTTCAAAAGCCGGCCCAGAAGCACAGGAACAGGATAACATTTTGCCGTTATAACTTAAACCTATTTCCGTATTGGTGCCGATATCCAAGCCCAGGGTAAATTTAGCCGGTCTATCAATACGGCTGGCCAGAATCATAGCCACATGGTCGCCACCGACAAACCCGGCAATTACTGGCAAAAAATAAACAACTGCCCCAGGAGCAAAATTCAACCCCAACGAACGGGCTTTTACTTCCAGCGGCGTTGTTAAGGCTGCTACGTAAGGTGCCCGGGCCAGCTGGGCTACCGGCAGCTTTAGCAAAAGGTGGTGCATAGCAGTATTGCCGGCAATAACTACTTCTTCGATGGCTGTCGGTTCTACCCCTGCCTTGGCTGCCAGGGCTGAGGCCAGGTTGTTCAAACCTTCAAGCTCAACCTGCCGGATTGCCTCGTAATCAGCATCTCCTTCCAGAGCATAAGCCAGGCGGGCCATCACATCTTCCCCGTAAGCTATCTGGGGATTCATAAGACCACTGGCAGCCAACAGAGCCCCTGTTTCCAGGTTGAGTAAAAAGCCGGCGATCTTGGTAGTGCCCAGGTCTACAGCCAGGCCCAGCGGTGGCGGTACCGGCTGCCGCCGGTAAATATTAATTACCTCCTCACTGCGGACCGTTACCACCGCTGCACTTTCATCTGCCAGAGGCTCCTCATCACGGGCCAGGTTTGGATCAACCCGCACCTGCCCCGCCCCTATTTTTGTCCCCAGTTCAGCGGCCACCTGTTGCCAGAGCGGCCGAGGATTATCGATCGTAGTCCTGCTTAAAGGCACCGTATACCTTGCTACCAGCGGCTCCGGTACTACCCCAACTTCCAGCCCTTCAACCTGGAGTTCTTGCACTCCCAGCAATGATTCCGTTGGGATATCAACTTTTAAAGGTCCCTGGACAACTGCCTGACAGGCCAAACGGTAACCCTGTTGCAACTCTTCCGGCTTCAGAAAACCCCTTTCAACTGCCGTAGGCTCTCCTGCTGCTCCTGTTACCACCTTTACGCGGCAATGGCCACAGAGGCCGCGACCGCCACAGGGTGCAGCCAAACCCCCTTCCCCAAGCTGTAAGCCAACTTTTTGTGCTGCAGCTAAAATAGTCTGGCCGGCCTCGATTTTGACCCGCCTACCTGCCGGTTGAAAGTCAACTGGAAAAACCTGCAAACCTGCCACCCCCTATTTTACGGAACACGCTAGGTGTATATCCTTCCTGTTTTTTAAACACCTGCCCAAAGTAGCGGGCATCACGATAACCAGCTCTGGTCGCAATTTCCGCCACCGGCAGGTTGGTGCTTAACAACAACTCTTTGGCCGCCTGCAACCGTACCCTGGTTAAATAATCGACAAAGTTGCAGCCCTTAATCTGCTTGAACAAACGGCTGAAATAACAGGGGCTCAAATATACCTGGCGGGCCACTCCGTCCAGGGTCAGATCTTTAGCATAATTTGCTTCAATATACTCGCAGGCTCGGTTAATCAGGGCAATATTGCGCTGTTCCCTGGTTTCTACCACCTGGCCCACCAGAAGCATTAAACGGTCTAAAAACCGTTCCTGCATACCCGTCAAATTCTCCAGGGCTAAAAATTCACTGCCGCAGGCCAGGGTAATATTCGACACCTGCTCCTGATCAGCACCGCCCTCAAGGGCAGCATTGGCCATCAGGGTTATCAGCTCCAGCAGCTTCATCTTAAGGACGGCCGGACGTCTTTCCTGCCCCAGCAGGAGTTTCCTCAGGATAGCGTCAGCCTGCCGGTATGCACCCTGACGATCGCCAATGCGAATAGCCTGCACCAGCTGCTGTTCCTCGTAACTTAACTGCGAACGGCTGCTGCTGGAACGGGCAGTAACATCGTCAGCATGGATAACCTGGTCGCCGCCGTACAGCAAGCGAAATTCAGCTGCCGCCACAGCTTCGGCGTACGAACGGGACAATTCGCTTATGCGGTCAGCAGGGCGGCCAATCCCTACCGTCACCGTAACCTCAGTGTCCTGGCGTACCTGTTTGCAGATAGCCTCGCCAAGGCTCACAGTCGCCCGGCGAACTTCTTCCTCCTGGTCCGGAAGCTTCCACTTATACAGAGGTAGTAAAACAACAAACTCGTCCCGGGTGATGGGGGCTACCAGGGAACCCGGCCAGGCTTTGCTTACCTTTTCAATGCTCTCTTTAACCTGTTGCTTTAAAAGCTGCCGTTCCAGTTCAGCCCCGTCTTGAAAGAGGTCGGAAAACTGGTCAATATCTACCAGCATTGCCAAGCGCGGCAGGGCAGTTATGCCCAGGAAACGGGCCCGCCCTTCAGCCTCAGCTACCTTGATGTTGCCGTTAATCAAATCCATGATAAAACCTAAACGGATTAGAGGTTTCATTTCTTCCAGGGCAGCCTTCAGCCTGGCTGTGGCCTGGCGGCGACGGCGGGCAGCCAGTACTTCAGCAGCAAGTTTATCCAGCATTGACAGCATTTCTTCAGCAGCCAGAGGTTTCAGCAGATACTGGGATGCACCCAGAGAAACTGCTTCGCGGGCAAAATCAAATTCACCATATGCAGTTATATAAACCAGCCTTGTCTCAGGCAGCAGGGCGCGAATTTCCCGGCCGGCAGCAAGGCCATCTTTTAATGGCATTTTGATATCCATCAAGATTATGTCCGGTTTAAGACTGGTTGCCAGCTTGACGGCCTCTACCCCGTTGCCAGCCTCCCCGGCGATCCGGTAGCCAGGCCTTTCTTTGGACAGCAGGTAACAGATAGCCCGTCGCTCCAGAGGCTCGTCATCAACAACCAGGATCTTGATTTCTTGGCTCAAAGAAGCCACGGTTCCACCCACTCACATTTTTATTCTCTACTATAAGGAAATGTCAAATGAACACAGGTACCTTTCCCCGGCTTGCTCGTTACATCTAGGGCACAGCTGCTGCCGAAGTAGTGCTGCATGCGCCGGTAAACATTAACTATACCTAGGCCGCTGACCTGACCCTTGCCACTGCGCCTGACCTGGAGGTCAAAAATCGACTTCTGGATCTCCGGAGGGATGCCAACCCCATCGTCGATTATTTCAATACTAACCTGCTCTTTCACCCGGCGACCACGAATAACGATGCTGCCCCCTTTTTCCTGGGGCTCCAGGCCGTGGATTATAGCGTTTTCAACTAAGGGCTGCAAGATCATGCAGGGCATCTTGGCCTCAAGAATATCCTCTTCTACCGATACCTCGCTCTGGATACGCTCCCAAAAACGCGTTTCCTGGATAAATAAGTAATCGCGCACAGCTGCTATTTCTTCCGCCAGGGTAACCGTATCTTTAACCTGATAGAGGCTGTAACGCATCAGCCGGGCCAGGGCGCCTACCAATTTCTCAGTAGTACTTGCCCCTTCAAACATGGCCAGGCGGGAGATAGCATTCAAAGTATTAAACAAAAAATGGGGATTAACCTGGGACTGCAAAGCCTTTAATTCAGCGTCTTTGAGGGCCTGCTCCAATTGTTGCTGCC
>JAAYGJ010000145.1 GCA_012727745.1 Clostridia bacterium
AGCCAGTACACAGGAAAAAAATGTGGCAGCAAAAGTTTGCAGAGGGGGATTTTGCCTATTATGTAGTCCCCCCGGGTTCACTTCTGTGCAATAAACCTTTAAAAGAGTTGAACCTGCCGCCGGAGCTGGTAATAGTTTCTGTCCGGCGGGGGAGGCGGACAATTGTCCCTCATGGAGATACGATTATCAGGCCCCATGACCGTTTACTCATTTTTGCTGCGTCGGCTGAAACCCTGACAGATATAGAACAAAAAATGAACCTTATGCGCTGACAGAGCCAGGATTAGACCAGGTAGCAGTTTTTGCCCCTGGTCTTAATCATTTAATATAAATTAGCCGCATAAGATTAGTACGGGCGCCATGCACCTGTTTAATGACGGGGTGAAGATATTGGCAAAAAAAGCAAGCCTGACTAATCTTCGCAGCTTTATAACTGAAGAAAAGGGGCAGCAGTTCAGCAATGTGGTTATAGAGTCTACGGCCGCTGTGCCGCTAGAGATTAGCTATCCCCGGCCCAATCTGTGCCGGGTAAGCTTAAGCGCCGAGCTTATTATGTACCCCGGTCCCCTGGTGGTCAGGGATGGTATTGTTGCTGAGGTTGTGATAAAGCCCGCTGCTGCCGCTCAGGTCGAATTGGATATTAGCCTTGAGGAAGCTGTCCAGGCCCTGATAACAACTGTTAAAGGACTACCTTACCGGACTGTTTTTGGCTTTAGCCGCAAGCCACTGTATGATTTTTATCAAGACAAAGAAATAGTAATCGATCCGGGGCATGGCGGTGCGGACGGTGGCTGGCGGGGTCCGGTAGACCTGTGGGAAAGGGATATGGCCTGGCAGACTGCTGGCGAACTGGCGGCAATCCTGGCAGGCTATGGCGCCAGGGTTGTTTTAACCCGGGGGGAAGGAGAGAACCCTTCCTGGCAGCAACGTCTGAGCAAGGTCGGCCCGGCCACTTTTTGTTTTGTCAGTGTACACCATTATGGTAATACTGATAGAGAGCAGCGCGGTACTGCTGTACTTTACAACCCTCGCCTGCCCGGCAACGAACAGCTGGCAGAAGTAGTACTAGAAAGGATAATAAACAAGGTGAAAACCCCGGCCCGCGGAATTAAAGCAGACAACGAACTGGCGTTACTGGGGGAAGTCCCGGCACTTAAGCTGGAGCCAGTAACGATAACCAACTGGGTTGACGAGGGCCTGCTGCGCAATCCTTATTTGCATCGTAAGGTCGCCCTGCAAACAGTGCTGGGCATCAAACAATATTTCAGGGCGGGAGAAAAGTTATGAACAAGAAAAAAACGAGCAAAGGCATAGCATTTGCTAAAATCCCCATCCGCACGCATATCGTTACCGAATCGGACCGGATTGTAAAATTGGTAAGGCAATACTGCGCCGGGCTTGCCTGCCCGGGTGACGTTATCTGCCTTGCTGAGAGCGTGGTGGCTATTACCCAGAGACGGGCTATCCTGCCCCAGGAGGTAAAGCCCGGCAAACTGGCCCATTTCTTATGCCGCTTTCCCGCCAAACATGGTAGCCTGGCAACACCGCCGGCAATGCAGTTAGCTTTGGAAGAAGTAGGCAGCATCCGCCTGCTGGCCGGTTGTCTGGCAGCGGCAATCGGCAAAATAATCAGGGTAAAAGGCCTATTTTATATAGTGGCCGGGCGCCAGCTGGCCTTGATAGACGATATTGCCGGTACTATGCATCCCTATGAAAGGCATATTGTTATGGGACCCCGGGATCCGGGGAAAATTGTCAGGTCAATTAAGAGAGTAACCGGCGCTGAGGCAGCAATTGTGGATGTTAATGATATGGGCTGTGTAGATATACTGGCTATCAGCGACCGTAGCTACAGCGGAGCTGTTAAGGAGGCTTTGCAGGATAATCCCTTTGGCAATGAGGATGAACAAACACCGCTGGTTGTCTTAAAACGCAAACGTTAACAAATCAAAAGCCCGTCAGGGCTTTTTTACTTGTGTCATGGCTGCCAGCAACCTATAATAGACTAGACTGGCAATCATTTTATAAGTATTATTGCCAATAAATGGTTTTATATAACAGCGGGCAAGATTGTAAACAGAGCAAGACATTAAAGGTTGTTAAACGTTTATATTACCGGAGGGGGTAAGGGTGGCATTATTTGCCATTGCTGATTTGCACCTTGGTCGGGATATGGATATGTTCGGGCCGGTCTGGCTAAATCACCTGGCTAAACTGGCTGCCTACTGGTCGGCGGTGGTAGGCTCGGAGGATACGGTTTTAATTCTGGGGGATATTAGCTGGGGCATGCGCCTGGAAGAGGCTTTGCCTGACTTGCAGTTTATTAAAGGCTTGCCAGGGTCCAAACGTCTATTGAAGGGTAACCATGATTACTGGTGGCAAACGGAACGGAAAATGTCCGCAGCTATTCTTGATTCTAAGCTGGCCTTACTTAAGCCGGAACTGATCGAAGGGATAGCTATATGTGGCACCCGCGGCTGGTTATTGCCCCAGCATCCTTCATTTAATGAAGAGACTGATACCAGAGTTTATCGGCGTGAGTTGTTACGCCTGGAAATGGCTTTGGAAGGTGCAGCCCGCTTGGATAGCTCCAAGCCCCCGGTGGTATTGATGCATTTTCCCCCGGCTTACCGGGATGAAGCAAGCGATTTTGTTCGTATAATGCAAAGCTATGGAGTACGCCACTGCTATTATGGCCACCTGCACGGGCCTGCCCAGGAAAGAGCCCTGATTGGTGAGGCCTGGGGGATTAATTTTCATTTGGTAGCTGCTGATTATGTCAATTTTACGCCGGTTTTAATAAAGCTTTGATTGAATAGCTGACACCTGTCCAGAATAAGGACAGGTTGTTTTTTTTAGGGAACATAATTCCTGCAAGCGGCGTCTATTATAAGTAGCTATTGCTATATATTGCCGGGTGAGGAGGGTAGTTGGCAAATCTGGTTATAAAATTTAGTTTAGTAGGGAGGAAAGGGAGAAAGTAATCATGAGCTACTTCAGGCACAATAAATGTTTATCGCTTATAACGTCTATAATCCTGCTAATTTGTCTCCTTGCCTGTTACCCTCAGGCAGTGACGGCAAACTCGCTAAGCCTGATGGAAACAGAAGTAGAGGGGCTCCCGCTGGCAACTGGAGTCCAATATTCTGCCTATAACATTGAGGGGGTAGACTACCAGCAAGCGGTAAAAGTTTTGACCATCGATCCAGGGGACCAGTTTACTTTGTTTGAAACAGCACTATCTAGCTCTGGTCTGGCAGCTGGACGGGAAAAACCTACTGCTATGGCGGCCAGGTTGTCCGGGGAGGAACGGGTGGCGGTGGCAGCAACTAACGGTGATTTTTACAGCACTCGGCTGCCCTATCTGCCCATCGGCATGCAAATTAGTAACGGGGAATTGTTAATCAGCCCCCAGGGTTTTCCGGCCCTGGGTCTGACTAAGGATAAGCAAGCCTTTATTGCTGTCCCGGTTATGGATGCATATGTTTCGGTAAAGCGAGCAATACCGGGGCCGAAAGGTGAGAGTATAAATCAGACCTTTACCTATCCTCTTAGCCGGATAAACCGGGAAAGGGGTAGCGATATGCTGGTACTATACACCTCGGCTTTTGCCGCCAGCACAGCTACCAACGATTATGGTACGGAAGTAATACTAAAAGATATAGAGTTGCCCCTTGAAGCAGGCAATACATATAGGGGCATTGTGGCTACTAAGATCAAAAATAAAGGCGACAATTTGATCCCTCGCGATGGGGTAATTTTGTCCGGCCACGGTAAGGCACAGGAGTTTTTAGACGCTATTAACCCTGGCGACAAAGTAGAACTGGTGCTCAAGTTTACTGATCCTCGCTGGCACGAGGTTGAACAGGCTATAGGGGGTCGTGATATTCTGCTGGTGGACGGCAAAGTTGCATTGCCTGCAGACACGAAGGATACCCTGATAACTTCCCGCCATCCCCGCACTGCCATAGGATTAAAGCCGGACGGCCGTCTAGAAATTGTGGTAGTTGACGGTCGCCAGCCCGGTTACAGCGATGGCATGACCCTTTTTGAACTGGCCGCATTTATGCAGAAGCGGGGGATTGTCACGGCCTTAAATCTTGACGGTGGAGGTTCTTCTGTGCTGGCAGCCCGTAATGTGGGTGAATACGGCCTGTCGCTTTTGAGCAGGCCGGCAGGAGGACAGGAGAGAAATGTAACTAACGCCCTGGTAGTATTTACTACTGCGCCTCAGGGCGAACTAACCTATTTGTACATCCTCCCCGGTGCTATAAAACTATATCAAGGCTCCCGGGTGCAGTTTGATTTACGTGCCCATGAGAATTATTATAACCCGGCGCCATTGCCTGATATAGTAACCTGGCAGCAAAAAGGGAATCTGGGGGATTTTGTGGCTCCTGGCGTATTTAAAGCGAAAAAACCCGGCAAGGGGGAGATTATTGCTGCAGTTGGAGATAAAAAAGCTAACTCCCAGGTAACTGTAGTCGACAAAATTCACCGGCTGGTAATAAGCCCGGATATTGTTTTGCTGCGGCCAGGCTCTGAGCAGCAGTTTACTGTAACTGCCTATGATGCTGAAGGCGACGAGATTATAGTTGACAATGCTTTGTATCAGTGGACGATGAACGAAGGTTTGGGTTTGCTGGACGAGGAGAACGGGGTATTACAAGTAAAAGGCGAGCCACGTAATGCCTGGTTGAAGGTGAGACTGGGAGACCAGGAAGCGGTAGCAAAAATCAACCCTGAATTGACAATAGTTCTTGAGGGACAGCCGTTGACAGGCCAGGAGCTTTCCCTGGTGGTACGACATGACGGTGTGCCGTTAGAGGGAGTTACAATTCGGCAAATCCAGCCGGCGGCTACCATAGGCGAGGTAACGGCCTCGGCCCTAAACGTGCGCAGTGGGCCGGGTACAGAACATAAAGTTATGGCCCTGCTGCCGAGGGGCCAGAAGGTAACTGTTGTAGAAAAGCTGGCAAATAATTGGTTGCGGATACAGCTTCCCGGCGGCCAGGAGGGCTATGTAGCGGCGGAATATGTCTTAGTTCAAGCAGGGTCACGGGTTTTAGGTCAAACCGATAGCCAGGGCAGAGTAAAATTTACTGCCACCCTGGCCGGCAATTATAGCTTTGAAGCAGTTAAGGAAGGTTACCTTAGCGGCAGACTAGAACAAGTGTTTAGCAGCAGGTAGCTGCTAAACTCGCTAGTATTGGGAAGGTGTTTAAGAAGGCAGGCGGGAAGAAGGGCTGTCGAGCCAGCGCCATCAATTAGGATAGGGGGCGGCTAAAAGCCGCCCCCTATCCTAATTTTATTTACTGCCTCCAGGTTGTGTTTAGTTGGTAATAACTAAGCTCTGTTCGACAAAATCAATTTTAGCGCCTAATTCAGAGCTGATAAAACTCAGGGGAAGCATGGCTGTGCCTGCTTCCATATAGGGGGCCGTAGGCAAGGTTCTCTCTACATCGTTAACTGTATAGTTGTTCTGGCCGATAAATAACGAGAGTCTTTGTTCGTCGCTTAACACCCGGATCTCATTTGGCTGCACCCACTGCACCTGGTATCCCAGCTGCTCCAGGACCGCTCTTGCCGGCAGGGTCAATTCTCCCTGGCTTCCAATTCCGGGTTTGACCTCAAGGGCAACGCCATTAACCACAAGGCCGAGATCCGGTCCTTCAGGCCATACCACGCTGACTGAAGTTGATACTCCAGGGGTGGGGATAAGATCTGAAATATCCAGACTGTTATCAGCGGTAAGTTCCGGAATACCCAGGTCCAGGCTGGTAGCTATTCTGGCAACTGAATTATCAACTATCCCGAGATCTAACAACAGTTTCCCGGATGAATTATCCCTGGCTGTTACGTCGATGTTCGTGTCGGCAAGGGCGACGGTAGCGGTGTAGCTGAAATTACTGTTACAGGCAATCTCAATATTGGGGCCGCTAACAATGTTAAGCTGACCGTCTATGCTATAGGAGCCTTTAAGATTGTCTTTTTTTCCGGCTACATCTAGCACAATTGCAAAAGTCCCGTCTAGCGAACTATCTGGAGCCTTAAAGGCGAGGTCAACATTTAATGTTTTGGGACCGCCCGGCAGAAGAGAGTACTCACAAGTAAAGTCATTTACTTCGACAAATGATATTATGGCCTCAATCTGCTCTCTGCTGGGAACGGTTATGTTTTTCATGCCAGCAGCCATTTTTTGTTTCATCTCTGCCGGGTCCATTCCCAGCTGCTCGTAAGCGTACCGGTTCAGGTTTATTAATATGTCAGCGACCCGTTCACTTTCGGTTTTTACTTTGGTTATTAAATTGACGATAGTGTTTACAAAGTCGTCCCTGTCTAGCCGGAGCGTAACCTTACCGGCAGACAGGCTGAAACAATCATCAGGAATAGCTTCAACCAAAAATGCCAGCAGTTCGGTATATTCTTCAGGCAAGCGTCCGTTTTGGTAGCTGGAGAGTTGCTGCCAGAATGGCTCCAGCTGTTGGTCTTCTATGTATAGGTATTCGGGCATATCGGCCAGTGGGGCACTGCTGTTTGCAAATACATCAACGCCGAAATCCTGCAATAAAAGGAAAAAGTCTTTGCTAAAAATCACTTTGTTGTCCTGTAAAAAAATATCCCCTTTATGTACGATGCCCTTAATGTCCGTGCTAAAGCTTAATTTTATGGCATTCTGGGAATCGTCCATTATAGTAGCATACTTAAGTTTGGCACCGGAATAATCGCCAATTGCCTCTGTGAGGCTGCCGCCAAATCGTGTTATTTTAAGGGTGCCTTCAGCTTGAGACTTTTGATAGAAACCTTCGTGTATACGCAGGTTGAAGTTGTTAATGGCGGTCAACACTAAATCCTTGGCTGTTGGCTGTACGGCAGCTACGGGTAAAACTGCGGTAAAACAGAAAACAAGAATCAATAATACTGTAAGTACCACTCGCCTCTTCAGAAAAATCGCCTCCTTAATATCTTTATATTTATAATAATTATATACTTAACTGTGAATGTAAATCTATAGTAAGTATGTAAAAAACTTTAAGCTTGATAGTAGTTATGCCTCTGTATAAATTTGTGATGCTTTAAATGGCCGGACATTTTGCTATAACACCACAGCTGGTAAGCATGTAACTTGAACCGTAGTTATAAGCAGAAAAAAATATGGAATAACCAATGAACAAATCATTTCTACATAGCAGAGAATCCCCGGTTTGTGCAGCTTTGGGATGGGGAACTAAATGATGGTTGTTGCGTCTAATTACTAGAGAGAATCCATGGTTTAAAGATTCAGGAAGCATTCTATCTGTACAGGCAGGAATGTTATTCATGCAAAGTTAGGAGGTGCGTATTTATGCAAATCAAAAAAGCTTTAATCTTTATGACCGTTGTTTTACTGATAATGTTTGCTGCCGGATGCAACAGCAGGGGAACTGCTCCGGTGCAAAGGGCTGAAAACAATCAGCAGGGAGTTGATATAGAAAATGGTGACAGCTCCAGGGTACAGGAGGCAGACCTGGAATATGGGGAGATAACCGATCCGGTCGAGCTGGAAAAACTGTGGCAGGATTACTTATATGACACCATAACCACGCTGGGCAACGCCAGTAATTTTAACTCGGCAGAGGAAATAGAGCCGTTTTATGTGGCTAAATACTGCTGGTATAAGTATGCTGCTGAACACGGCGAGGAAGGCTTGGAGCTGGCTAACGAGAATAGTCTGTCGGGGAGGTTTTTCCCCCTTGAAACTGTGCTAGAATATGCCGGTCGTTATTTTAACC
>JAAYGJ010000146.1 GCA_012727745.1 Clostridia bacterium
AAAACGATCCGTTGCGTGCCAGTTGCGATACCTGGCTTTGCCAAATTTAGCCGCATCACTGCTGCCCGGCAGACCGAAAAGGGTAGCCACCAGACCGGCTATAAGGGATGACTTGCCTTGCTCATTGGCTGCTACTATATGATTCAAACCGTCGTTAAAAGTTACTTCTACCCCCTGGCCGTAGCGGCCAAACCCCCTTAAGGCCAGCCGTTCCCAGGTAATCGATTTACTCACCGCTGCTCACCCCCAGAGCTTTCAGCCCATAAAGCAAAGATCTGGTTAGCAGCCGCCGTTCTTGCTCGTCGCTGGCACCGGCCAGCAGCTCCTGCATCCTCTTCACATAATAACCTCGCAAAGTATTTTCCCTGGCTAAGGCATCCAGTAGAGCAGGTGAGTATGACTCCGTCATATCTGTGACTTCCAGGTAATAGCATTCCCCTTCGAGGGAAGTACAGATTTCCTCCAGCTCAACGGCAAAATTTGCTAGCCCGTATAAACGGATAGATACAATCTCTTCTTTGTTAAGCCGGGCTTTAAGCCCCGCAACCAGCTCTGCCGGCGTCTGATACTGGCCGGCATCCACCTCCAGCAAACGACAGGGGCGGCAGATAGAATAGGGCAGTTCTTGTTTTTCCACTCGCACGCCCTGGCTGCTAAAAGAAACTACCGTCAATTGGCCGCATCCCGGGTCATTCCAGCCCTTGGCTGCCAGGCTGCCGGGATATACTGCCACTCCCTTGCCCAGTTGATAGCTTGAGGGCTTATGTAGATGACCGAGGGCCACATAATCATACCCGGCCTCTGCCAGCGCTGACCGCGATATGGGCAGGCTGCGGTCGCCGGCGTCCCAGTCCAACGAACCGTGAAAAGCTGCCACATGCCAGCCAGCTTCACCATTATGGGGGAAATCATTAAGGGGCGGGCTTGTTTTTGTTAGCCCGCCTGTATAGGCTAGAGAATAAAGGTGAAACTTGTCCCTGCCTAATTCAAGAGTTGCCACGTGAGCCGGGTACGGGTTTTGCACCAGGATCCCCGGCCAAGCACCAGCCTGCAGCCGGTAGACAGAATCAGGGTAAGTAATCTCATCGTGATTGCCGGGTACAGTGACTACCTTGATGCCGCTGTCACTCAGCCTTCTAAGCTGGCGCATGGTCTCCTTTACCAGTGCCTGTCCGGGATTATGGCAGTCAAAAAGGTCGCCCACAATAAGTACCAGGTCGATACCGTTCCCCGGCTCTAACGCAAATTCCACCACAGCGGCAAGGATATTGTCCCGTTCTTGCTGCCATGCCACCGCCTGCGGGCCTAAAAAACGGGGCTCCCAGCCCAGGTGTAAATCAGCCAGGTGTAGGATCCTAATCATTTCTGCCTGTACCCCCTTCCTCAACTAAACTGCCTGACTTCCTCCAGGCCCTTGAACCGATAAAAAACTTTGCCTTAAAAACACAAGGCAAAGTGAGTTGTTCGGTTACATAGTTATTCCATATTACTTAAAGATTCCCTTCTTTGCTGCTTAGCCGGAGTTGTTCCGGACAAAGCTATTAGCGGGAAGCTCAGCCGGGGCCGCTAAGCTAGAGTCGGTTAAAACTATACTGCAGCCGGCTATACTGGATAAATTTATCCCGTTCAGAAGCCGGCAATTGAGTCAAGATCTCCTCTACGGCAGTATCCATTTCCAAACGCCGGTAGGCAATTGCTAAATCAAATAATATCTGCCGGTAAGTTTCCGGGTTAAAGATGCTATTATCCTGTTCATAACGCTGGAGCAGGTATCTGAAGTCCCCAATCGCTGTCCCGGTGCGGTGAAAAACTGCTTCCGGCAAGCGCAAACTTTGATAGGCTCTGAGGAAACGAACCTGGATATCATCAGGGTCAATGTTAACCGCATCATTGCCGCTTGTGGCAGCAGCGATACAGCCGGGGGTCCACAAAAGGGGCCGCTAAAAATCGGCCTCCTGGTACCCTACACCGGGGTCTTTGCCAGTAACGGCGAAGATATCACCAGTGGAATGGAGTTATACTTCGATGAAATAGGCTGGCAGGCCGGCGGGCGCGAAATCAAACTGATCAAAGAAGACTCGGAAATGAAAGGTCAAATAGGCTTACAAAAAACCCGCCGCTTAGTTGAAAGTGAAAAAATAGATATCTTAACAGGCGTTGTCAGCAGTTCTGTCGCCTATGCCATCAGAGATTATGTGGTAGCAAATCAAGTCCCCTTTATTATCTCCAATGCCGGTGCCAGCGATTTAACCCGAGAAAAGCGAAGCAAATATATCTTCAGAGTATCTTTTTCCAACAGCCAGTATGAATATCCTATGGGTGACTACGCTTATAACAAGCTCAATATAAAAACTGCAATCGTTATGGCTCCCGATTATGCCGCCGGGCACGAAAAAGCGCAGGGTTTTATTGATGGTTTTAAGGATGCGGGGGGAGAAATAATTCAAGAAATATATCCTGAGCTGGGCGCTACCGACTACGGTCCCTATTTAGCTCAGCTTAAAGAGGCCGATGCCGTATGGGCCCACTTCTCCGGTACTGACTCCATCAGGTTCGCCAAACAGTATGCCGAATTCGGCTTAAAAGATAAAATGCCCTTACTAACCACCGGGGATCTGGTAGATGAATCCGCTCTTCCCTATCAAGGCGATGCAGTCATAGGGATCATTAGCTCCCACCATTACAGCGCCGCCCTGGATACCCCGGAAAACAGAAAATTTGTCAGCGCTTTCCAGCAAAAATACGGTATCGATCCCGATATGTACTCAGAACAGGGTTATGTTGCCGCCAGAGTCATTGTTGAAGCCGTTAACGCTACTGGAGGGGACACCAGCGATAAGGAAGCACTCCTGGAGGCTCTCCGTAAGGTACAGTTTACTGCTCCCCGGGGACCGTTTAAATTCGACCCTGTTACCCAGAACGTAATATTTAACGTCTATATTCGCAGAACAGAAAAAATCGACGGTAAACTGGTTAACACGGTACTGGAA
>JAAYGJ010000147.1 GCA_012727745.1 Clostridia bacterium
CCATAAATAAAGCACCATCCTTTGATAATAATGATATAGAATTAGTCATTCGACATAAATTTAGCTATACCTGCCGTCATTGTTAAGAATTATACCTGGCGTAAAACTCAGCAGCCATGTCCTCTAGCCGGTTATCAGCGATTGCCTGCCGGATGCGGTGCATCATTTTAAGCAAGAAATAAAGGTTATGGATAGTCGTCAGGCGCAAGCCTAAAATTTCGTTGGCTTTCAGCAGGTGGCGAATATAGGCGCGGCTGTAATGACGGCAGGTATAACAATCGCATTCAGGATCCAAGGGGCCAAAATCCCGGGCATAGGCTGCATTGCGCACTACCAGTTTACCTCTTGTAGTCATCACCGTACCATTACGGGCAATACGGGTCGGCAGAACACAGTCAAACATATCTACGCCACGCCTTACCCCTTCAATCAGGCAGTCCGGCGAGCCGACTCCCATCAAATAGCGGGGTTTATCTGTCGGTAAATAGGGTTCAATTTCTTCCAAAATAGTATACATTATTTCTTTAGGTTCACCAACACTCAAGCCGCCAATACCATATCCGGGAAAATTGAGGGCAGTAATTTCCCTGGCACTGCGGCGCCGCAGTTCGGGAAATACCCCGCCCTGAATAATACCAAAGACTGCCTGGTCCTTACGCCGGTGAACTTCCAGACAAGCTTCCGCCCAGCGGCTGGTACGTACCACCCCGGCCTCGGTCTCCTCCCAGCTAGCCGGATAAGCGACGCATTCATCAAAAGCCATTGCAATATCAGACCCCAGGGCTTCTTGGACAGCCATTGATTCGGCCGGTCCCATGAAGTGGGAAGAACCGTCCAGGTGGGAACGGAAGGTTACTCCTTCATCGCTGATTTGGCGCAGTTTAGCCAGACTGAATACCTGAAAACCGCCGCTATCAGTAAGAATTGGTTTATGCCAGTTCATAAAAGTATGCAGTCCGCCTGCTTCACGGATAATATCCGCCCCGGGACGGAGATAGAGGTGATATGTGTTGGAAAGGATAATTTCCGCGCCCAATCCGGCCACTTCTTCCGGGCTCATGGTTTTTACCGTAGCCTGGGTGCCTACTGGCATAAACACCGGAGTTTCAATAGTGCCGCGGGGTGTTGTCAGGCGTCCCAATCTGGCGCGGCTGTTCTTATCATATTTTAGTACTGTAAAAGTAACCGCAGACAATAAAATATTCCTCCCTAATTCAGCGTAAAACATATAAGTTTGCCTTAGTTAGATGATAAGCATGGCATCGCCGAAACTAAAGAAACGGTAACGTTCCGCTACCGCAAGCCGGTATGCAGCAAGCACCTTTTCCCGGCCGGCAAAAGCGCTAACCAGCATTAACAAAGTTGAACGGGGCAGGTGAAAATTAGTGATCATCGCGTCAACCGCCTTAAAGCGGTGGCCGGGGTAAATAAAAATATCAGTCCAGCCGCTGCCGGGCTGGACAAGGCCGTCAGCCGTACTTACCGTTTCCAGAGTTCTGACCACTGTCGTCCCCACAGCTACTATCCTGCCGCCGGCAGCCCGGGCATCATTAATCGCTGCTGCCGCCGCAGCAGTCACTTCATAATATTCAGCGTGCATGTGGTGTTCTTCAATGTTTTCTACTTTTACCGGACGAAAAGTCCCCAGTCCCACATGCAATAACAGATAGACAATCTTTATACTCCGCTTATTTAGCCGTTCCAGCAGCTCAGGGGTAAAATGGAGACCTGCTGTAGGTGCTGCCGCCGAACCTTCCCGGCGGGCGTAGACTGTCTGGTAACGCCGGGAATCAGCCGGTTTTTCTTTTATATAGGGCGGCAGGGGCATCTCTCCCAGGCGCTCAAGCAAAGTTTCAAAAGGACCCTCCTGGTAAAAAAAACGTAGCATCCTCCCGCCGGAAGCAGTTGTTGCCAGGGCCCTGGCTTTTAATTCACCCCGCCCGAAATATATCTCTGTGCCTACCGGCACCCGTTTTCCCGGCCTTACCAGGGCTTCCCATGTGTCCCGTTCCTGCCGGGTTAACAATAGTACCTCAATCCGGGCTCCGCTTCCAGCCCGCCGCCCCCAAAGCCGGGCCGGGATAACCCGGGTATCGTTAAGTACCAGCACATCCCCGGGTTTTAAGTAGTCCGGCAGGTCATAAAAGCGCCGGTGTTCCATAAGATCACTATTGCGGTGCAGCACAAAAAGCCGCGAGGCATCCCGCGGCTCCACTGCCTTTTGGGCGATTAACTCCTGGGGCAAATCATAGTCAAATTCTGAAATATGCAAGTCAACCTGTCACCTGTACCTTTGCTATTACTCCGGGGCCACTACCCACCCTGGTCTATCTTTTATACTAATACTTTAATCCCTCGCCAGCAACAAGAAGACGTCGGCACGTCTTAGAAAAAATTCAAAAACCGGCGCGCCAGGCAAGCTGCTCAGCTGGAAAAAGCAGGCTAGCATTATTTCAGCGGAGCAATTTTTAAGCGCCCGTCCAAATTGCCCTGGTTATAATAGTGTTCAATTATTTGCTGGCAGGTATACCCTTTTTCAGCCATGCCCATAGCCCCCCACTGGCTCATACCAAGGCCGTGGCCGTTACCCCGTCCCTGGAATACCACCCGGTCAGAAGCTTTAGCCAGAGTGCGGCTGCCGTTAATTCCTAATACAGTATACTCTCCCCTTGTCCCGTTGGGAGTGCTGCTAACCCCTGCAGCCCCTAAAACCACCAGCTTATCGAGGCTGGCCTGGCGTTGCTGCCCTGAACCGTCCAGGATATTGACTGCTGACTGCATCTTAACCGTAAACAGGGTGCTCGGCAGGCCAAAAACAGAGCGAATATTATTATTAGTTACCGACATAAGACCCCTATCTGTATAGATATCCAGGCGTGTAACCCGACCTGAAACCGTTTCCCCCTGCCCGTCTCGTTTCAAACGGGAAATAACCAGGTCATTAATCCTGGCTACAGGTGGCCGCCCCTGCCCGGCCAGCCAGTTGTTAAGCTTTTCCAGCAACTCCTGTGGCGTATAACTTACGCTCCAATTATAGTTATAGGCAGGCCAGCCCGTTGAGGACTGGCGAGGATATTCCAGCGCCCACACATCCTCCGGCGAAGGCACCCCCCGCAGGTATGGTAGAGGAGTACTCCAAACATTTTCACTATCTTCGGTATGCCCCCCTGCATTGGCGTGATAACAGGCGTTTATTAACTGGCCGTCATAATAAATAACCTGCCCGCGGGTAGCATCTACTGCCTGACGCACCCGCTCAGCGCCAACACCAGCTTCTGCTTCATAGCCGTTATAAACCTGATTGCTGGTATTAGCAACAACATCATAAAAACTGTCTGCTTTAATCATGGACAGGGTATAAGTACGGGAAACAATCGCCTGCGCTTTTAAGGCTTCCAATCCAGCCGTAGTAACCATTTCCCCGGCAACAACCCCGTAAAGATAATCTTCCAGGTCCAGGATATTTACGACCGCCAACCCGCCTGCTTCCCCATGAATGGCTAAGCCGCCCCGGTAACGTTTGCCCTGATAATTAAACAGATTCAAGCTATCGCTGTTTACAGCCTGAAGCCGTGACGGACCCCTATAAACAGCGTCAAGCATTGTCCCTCCCTGTAACAGTTTTAAATTGTTCCCTTCTTTTTTTACTGTCCAGGTTACTCCCGTAATCGCCCGGCTAATCTCCTTACCGCTCTGGGCATCGACTATCAGGTATTGCCCTTGTTCAACTCGAAAATCGACCTGGCCCATGTTTTGTCCCAGCAACACCCGGATAGGGGCTGTTGTTTGAGCGCTGGCAACTGTCACGGGCATTACTAAACATGACAAGCAAAAGATAACCAGAGTAGCAACTGCCACCCTGCGGCAACTAGTTTTTCTGCGCAAGTTTCCCCTCTCCCTGTCACAAAATATACCGGCTCCTTTTAGCGACGGGTTTTATGATACAAATTGGCAACGGTTTTACTTCTTGCCGGTATAATTTTTGTCTTTGCTGCTGCCAGTCCATTTTTTTGATAGCCAGCCGTTGGCTTTGTCATTATTCTCAATCTTAGCCTTACCCCGTTCCGGCCTCTTCTCGTCGCCGGTATTAGCCGGCCCAGACCTTGTTTCCTTCCTTGCTGCCGCAATGGCATTGTTGTTAGCAGGCTGATTACCTTTACCATTGCTATTGTTACGCACTGCTGCACCTTCGTGTGGCAGTTTAGCCGGCCCGGCCTTACTCCTGGCATCGGTTGACGGTGAAGCATTTGCCTTGTCCTGCTGTTCACCTGGCTCCGTAACAGGAGAAGCTTTGCCGGCATTGCCCTTAGCGTGACCATAGGCGTTACCCTGAGGTGCAGAACTATTAGTAACAGCCTTTTGTAATTTTTCCCTTAACTGTTCTTCTTTTTTTAGTAAATCTTTTTCTTTTTGCACCTTTTGCCACAGTTGCTGCCAGTCAGCTTTATGCCTGGCCAGCACTCTTGTTGCGCTCTCCCGCTGCAGATCAGCGGCTGACACTTCCACGCCCGCAGCCAACGCTTCTAGCAGCAAGCTATATTTACCAGCTGAAAGGCCTGCCTCAATGGCATGCTCCCGTATTTGCGGTTGCACCGCAGCTGCCTGCACCACAGCCTCAACCTGGGCCTGTTGGAAAATGTCCTGGGCAGCCTGGCTCAATTTGTTTCCCAGCTTGTCAGCCTCTGCCAGGTCATCCTGAGCAAAATTTGTGGCGGGCGTTACAGTAAGCAACATCGTCCCTTCCTGTTCCGGTAAAAAATAACCCAGGCGCACCGCTTCGCTGGCCAAAATTTCAACTGCTGTTGTTGCTTTTTCACCTTCAAGGGCTATAGCTTCAAGAAGGTTTTCACCCTCGCTGTTCAATCCCCGGGCTGCAATTACCCGATCCCGGTTATTAACAGACAGTTCCAGGCTGGGATTAATATCAACATTAATATAATAAAGGGGCTCTGTTACTGCTACCGGATTCAAAACTTGCTGGGCCAGCGGCAAGGATAAAAGCAGAGCTATAATTATAACCGCAACGCCAGCCAGCGAGCGCGGTATTCTTTTCGGCGGTGGGGGCAACATAATCTCTTCCCCTACCTGCGGCAGTTGGCCCTTCTGCAATACAATGGTGCGCCATTCTCCCTGGGGGGTTAAAACTGTGACCCTCCTGCCCTGTCTTTCTACCACCACTCCGTAATCAGAACCGATCACTTTAACCCTCCCCCCTTCTGGCCGATATAACCTGTCAGATATTCATAATTGCCCATCAACATAACTGCAATCGCGATAATATATTGCCGGTGGCGTTCAAGGGTCTTGCGGCTGCTTTCTACAGATTTTTCCAGGGCCTTTAAAGGTAGCGCTTTATGGTTCACAAGATATTGCCGGAGTAACGGGTTTTCGACCACCACCCGGGCAGCTGCCAGCGCCCGGTCACGGGCATCCCGGTGCCGGGGACTGTTTTTAGCAAGCTGGGCAAAAGTAATGCCATAAGCTGCCAGTTCTTTTTGATACCGTTCTATTTCCCGGCGCCGGTCTGCAATTTCATCAATCAGGTTTAACGATTCCTTATCTATCGGCGCGGCAACTCCAGCTGACATTTCTTCTATTGCCTGTAATGATAGTGTCCCGGCGTGGCGCCGCTCTCGGCGGAAGTAGTCTACCAACCGCCGCCGAATGACAATTTCGGCCAGAGTCAAGAAACTAGAAGCTCTATCGCTGTTGTAACTGTCAATCGCTTCATTAAACGCCATCAAGCCAACACTTGCTTCATCATCCTCAGACATACTAATATAACGACCGCTTAGGCGGGAAACCACTGCCATAACAAAAGGAGTAAACCGTCGAATTAACTCCTCCCTGGCCTGTGTATCCCCGCTCCTGGCCTGTTCCAGTAAGCGGTCGGGAGTTGTTTGCGGCGGCAAAGATGCCTCACCTCTTTATATCTTTCGTAACTCTTTAATGTTTTCTGACCTCCGGGCCTAACGCCGCCAGAAAAGATTAAGTATAATCGTCAGGATAATACTCAACAAAAGAGAAGACAGCAGGGGAAAATAAAAGCTGAAATTACCTTTCTGGAAGTAAATATCACCGGGCAGACGCCCCAGTGGAAATATCTTGCCTAGCCCCATAATGAACAGGCCCAGCAGAGCCAGCAAGAAACCGATACCTAAAAGCATCTTGCCGAATAAACTCCAGTCGCCCATGCAGTCCACCTCTACTTCTTTTAAAACAACCGTTCCTGCCGTGCTATATCCAAATTTAAATGTTCATACGCCCTGGAAGTAGCCACGCGGCCCCTAGGTGTACGTTTGATAAAGCCTTGTTGAATTAAAAAAGGTTCATACACATCTTCAATAGTATCCGGTTCCTCGCTAATGGCTGCCGCCAGCGTATCCAGTCCTGTCGGGCCGCCGTTAAATTTCTGGATCAAAGTCAGCAGCAGGCGGCGGTCGGAACTATCAAGGCCTGCAGCATCGACCTGCAAAAGTTCCAGCGCATCTCGTGCCACCTCACCGGTTATAACTCCTGCCGCGCGGATTTCAGCAAAGTCGCGTACTCGCTTTAACAAACGGTTAGCTACCCGGGGGGTACCCCGGGCTCTGGCGGCAATTTCCCGGGCGCCCTCTTTTTCAATTACCACCTTAAGAATGGCTGCCGCGCGGATGATAATTGCTTCTATCTCACTAACCCGGTAAAAATCCAGGCGGGAGTTAATACCAAAGCGATCCCTCAAAGGTGAAGATAAAAGACCTGCCCTGGTCGTTGCGCCCACCAAAGTAAAAGGGGGCAAATCCAGGCGAATAGAGCGGGCACTGGGGCCCTTGCCCAGAATAATATCCAGGGCGAAGTCTTCCATAGCCGGGTAGAGAATTTCTTCCACCTGGCGGGACAGGCGATGAATCTCATCAATAAAAAGCACGTCACGGGGCTGCAGGTTGGTCAAAATTGCAGCCAGATCTCCCGGACGTTCCAGCGCCGGCCCCGAGGTAAGTCGCAACTGCACCCCCAGCTCGTTGGCAATAATCCCGGCCAGAGTAGTCTTGCCCAGTCCCGGCGGCCCATGCAACAAAACATGGTCCAGAGCTTCGCCCCGCTCCAGGGCTGCTTGAATAAAAATGCTCAAAGTCTCTTTGACATGCTCCTGGCCAATATACTCTCTCAGGTAGCGCGGTCTAAGGCTCAGCTCCAGTTCCGCATCATCACCCTGGTAATTGCCAGCCAGCAAACGTTCTTCTGTCAATTACTTCCCTCCCCACTGGCCCATAGCTTGCAGAACTGCCTGGAGGACAGCTGCAGTACCAGCTTTCGGCCCCAGCTCCGC
>JAAYGJ010000009.1 GCA_012727745.1 Clostridia bacterium
GCCACCGAAAAAACCTTTAAGCCTGGCTGAACAGGTGATGCAACAAAAAAAGATTTACGACCAGCAGGCCTACCAGCAGCTGGTGGACAGTGTAAAACCAAAACCGAAAGTTTTAGTCAACGTTTTAAACGCCTTCTGGGTAGGAGGAAGCATTACCGCCCTGGCTCAGATTATTACCTTGCTTTTTAGTGCAACTGGCCTTAATCCCAGGGATGCTGCTACGGCAACTTTAATCGTCATGATCTTTCTGGGTGCTTTTTTAACCGGACTGGGTGTCTATGACAAAATCGGTAAATTTGCCGGGGCGGGTTCTATTATTCCTATAACCGGTTTTGCCAATTCGATTGTAGCGCCGGCGCTGGAATTTAAGCGCGAGGGTTATGTTTTTGGGGTGGGGGCGCGCCTGTTCAGTATTGCCGGTCCGGTGCTGGTTTACGGTTTCGTAGTTTCAGTCCTAATCGGGCTAATAGCTTATTTTGTAGCCTAGGAGTGGATTGATTTGAGTGCACCCAAGAGGATAGGACAGTATACCTTGCAGTATGCTAACCCGCCGGTAATTGTTGCTACTGCTTCCATAGTTGGGCCCAAAGAGGGGGAGGGCCCTCTGGGTAGCAGCTTTGATATGGTTATTGAAGATACTTATTTCGGTGAGCAGAGCTGGGAAAAGGCGGAGCGGAAAATGTTAGAAGAAGCTATCAAGATGGTTATTGCTAAAGCCCAGCTAAAACCCCAAGATATTGACTATCTTCTCGCCGGCGATTTATTAAGCCAGACCATTTCTGCCAATTTCGCTGCTCGCAACTTAGGCATACCTTTCCTGGGCCTGTACGGGGCCTGCTCAACTATGTACGAAGGTCTGGCCCTGGCAGGTGTGTTGATCGATGGGGGGTTTGCCCACCATGTGGTTGTTGCCGTCAGCAGCCACTATGATACCGCTGAACGCCAGTTTCGCTTTCCCACTGAGCAGGGGGTACAGCGACCGCCTACGGCCCAGTGGACCGTTAGCGGAGCGGCAGCAGTATTATTGGCTCCGGTTGGTAACGGCCCCCGTCTAACCCACGCTACGCTGGGGCGTGTTGTTGACATGGGGATCAAAGACCCTAACGATATGGGATCAGCTATGGCTCCTGCCGCTGTGGATACGATTTGCCGCCATTTTCAGGATACGGGTCGCAATCCCAGTGATTATGACCTTATTATTACCGGCGACCTAGGGAAAGTGGGACATAAGATTGCCACAAAGTTACTGGAAGGGCAAAACTATGATGTTTCTAGCAAATTTAGCGATTGCGGCATCCTGATCTATGATCATGAACGCCAGGGCACCCACGCCGGCGGCAGCGGCTGTGCCTGTTCGGCAGTTGTTTTGGCCGGCCATTTAATGGGTAAACTGAATGGAGGAGAGTATAAGCGCATTCTGGGAGTTGGTACCGGCGCATTGTTGAGTACCACCTCAACTCAGCAGGGAGAATCGGTACCCGGGATCGGTCATGGCGTTGTGATAGAGAAATTAGACTAATTTATGACAAAAAGAGCTTCTGTCAAAGCTGCTAGTCTGAGCACCGTTGTTAGCTTTAAAATGAATTTCTCAGTGAGGTGAGGCGGTATGTCTGTAGTTCTGGCTTTTATCATCGGCGGGCTGCTCTGTGCCGTAGGGCAGTTAATAATGGACCTGACGCCATATAAGGTTACCCCTGCCCATATCCTGGTAGGGTTTGTTACCGGGGGAGCAATCCTGAGTGCTCTAGGCTTGTACGGCCCGCTGGTCCAAATTGGTGGCGCCGGTGCTACTATTCCTATCAGCGGTTTTGGCCACAGCCTGGCGCAGGGGACCTTGGAAGCTGTCCAGGCCAGGGGTTTTTTAGGTGCATTTAGCGGTGGCATTACGGCAACCGCTGGCGGCATAGCGGCGGCGGTCGTTTTTGGCTATGTGGCCGCAGTATTATTTAACCCGCAGGGTTAAGACAGGTGAGATAATTGACCATATCCGGAGACATTGTAAAGGTAAATAAAAAACTGGAGATTAATACGGATTGGATTGTCAAGGAGCTGGGCGTAGGAGAGAGTTTTGATGTCGTCCAGCGCGATATTATACTGGCCGGTCGTAAAGCGGCGCTTTTTTATATTAACGGCATGGTTAAAGATGGAATTATGGTTGAAATCCTTATCTCTATGTCTCAACTGAAACGGGAGGACCTGTTTCCCGATGCTTTCTTAAAAGTCTATAAGCAGTATTTAAGCCATATTCAAGTCGAAAACCTGGATGATCTCCATGAAGTTGTAGATAAAATTCTCATGGGCCAGATCGCTATGCTTGTTGACGGCATTGAGCAGGTATTTGCTATCGATGTACGCCAGTACCCGGCCCGCGGCCCTGAAGAATCGGACCTGGAACGGGTAGTGCGGGGTTCCCGGGATAATTTTGTGGAAACCTTACTGTTTAATACCGGTCTATTACGGCGCCGTTTGCGCGATCCCAAGTTGCGTACCGAACTTTTCCAGGTAGGCAGTCGCTCCAAGGCTGATGTAGCAGTGGTTTATATTAAAGACATTGCCAACCCGCGCCTGGTTGAACTCGTTAAAGAAAGGATCAAGGCCATCAAGATGGATGGCCTGCCCATGGCTGAAAAGTCCCTGGAGGAATTTATCAATCCGGGAAGTCTGTGGAATCCTTTCCCCCGGGTGCGTTATACAGAACGGCCCGATGTGGTTGCAACCCATCTCCTGGAAGGCCATGTGGCGGTGATGGTAGATACCTCTCCCAGCGTAATGATCTTGCCTGTAACCATGTTTCACCATCTGCAGCATGCCGAGGAATTTCGCCAGGCGCCGGTGATCGGTACATTTATGCGCTTGGTCCGTTTTATCGGGGTGGCTATTTCAGTTTTTTTACCGGCCCTGTGGCTGCTGCTGGCCCTTTATCCGGCTCTATTGCCGCCGGGGTTGGCCTGGATCGGTCCCAAAGAAATGGGAAGTATTCCCCTGTTAGGGCAATTCCTGCTGGCTGAGCTGGGTATTAATATGATGCGCCTGGCTGCTATCCATACGCCAACTTCTCTGGCTACTGCTCTGGGTTTGATTGCTGCTGTACTTATCGGCGATATTGCCGTCAGTGTGGGTTTGTTTAATGCAGAGGTAATTCTTTATGTAGCTATAGCTGCGGTTGGGATTTTTTCCACCCCGAGTTATGAATTGGGTATGGCCAATACTCTGGTGCGGATTGCTTTACTCATTGGGGTGGGGTTATTTGGTCTGACCGGTTTTACAACCGTACTGCTGGCTGTATTTATCCTGCTTGTCACTACCAAATCTTTTGGCTTGCCTTACCTGTGGCCTTTAGTGCCTTTTAACGGCAGCGCCCTGCTGGATATTTTTATCCGTCCGCCTGTCCCTTTACAGAATTTGCGGGCCAGGGTGTTGCAACCCCTGGACATAGATCGCCAGCCATTTCCCGAACCGGCTCGTAAACCGTTGTCTAAACAGCGCTTGCATCGCTTAGAAAAACAGCAGATAACGCGGTCGAAGCTAAAGGATGATGGTCGAGATGAAAAATAAAAAACTGCGTCTGGGGCTACCCCGGGCCCTCTTTTATTATTACTATGCTCCCTGGTGGGAGACTTTCTGGCAGGCGCTGGGGGTAGAAGTGGTAGTTTCGCCGCCTACGAATAAAGAGATAATGGACCTAGGTGTCAGCCTGGCAGTAGCCGAAGCTTGCCTGCCGGTGAAAATATATTACGGCCATACGGCCTGGCTGGCCGGACAGGTTGATGTCCTCTTCGTGCCCCGGCTGGTAAGTGTAGAAAAAAAGAGTTTCATCTGCCCGAAACTGATGGGTTTACCAGATATGCTGCGGGCAGCGGTAAAACCTTGTCCGCCTATTATAGATACTGTCATTAATTGTGTGCGGCAGCCCCAGGAAGGGCTGGCGGCGGCTGTAGAAGATATGGCTGGCAGGGTAGGCTTTAGGGGTAGAGAAGTACAGTCAGCCAGAGAGGCGGCGCAAGAACGTTATCTTTGCTGGTTGGAAAGGCAGCAAATGGGCAGGGCTAACGGAGCTACCGATTTGACATCTGCATCAGCAGCAGGGGCAGCTGTGAGCGAAACAGGCAAGCCAGGATTAATTGACAGCGCCCCAGCTCAGGCTGGCTCCCTTAAAGTGGGTCTGGTCGGTCATGCCTATCTTATCCATGATCGCTTTTTGAGTATGGATATTCCGGCTAAGGTCAAAAAAATGGGTGGAGAGATTACGCTGCCGGAGAACCTGCCACCTGATCAGATTGCTCTGGCCTGCCGGCAATTGCCCAAACGTTTATTCTGGACCCTGGGGCAAAAAATTATGGGTTCAGTTCTTAGTCTCATAGAACAGGATAGTATTGCCGGCATAATCCACCTAACTGCTTTCGGCTGCGGCCCTGATTCTCTGGTCGGCGACCTGGCGGAACGTTATGCCCGCCGCCGCGGCACCCCCTTTTTACTGCTGACTATTGATGAGCATACCGGCGAGGCAGGGGTAAATACTCGCCTGGAGGCTTTTATGGATATGCTGCCCAGGAGGTATTCAGCATGAAAGTCACTTTTCCCCACATGGGAAACGTCTGGGTAATCTTGAAAACCTTTTTAGCAGGCATGGGCCTGGAGGTAATTGTGCCCCCGCCCTGTACGCGCCGTACTCTGGAAATAGGAGTGCGCCAGGCGCCGGAATCAGCCTGTCTGCCCTTAAAGGTAAACCTGGGTAATTTCTTGGAAGCCAAAAGTCTGGGTGCCGATACTATCGTTATGGCCGGAGGAGTAGGTCCCTGCCGGATCGGCTATTATGCTCAGATACAACGGGAAATATTGCAGGATATGGGCTGTGACTATGAAATGATAGTACTGGAACCTCCGGACGTCCATTTGTCTGAGGTTTGGGACAAGCTGAAATACTTAAAACGGCGCCCCTGGCGGAAAGTTTTGCAAGGGTTTATCCTGGCCTGGTATAAAGCGTGCGCTGTCGACGCCCTGGAACAGGAAGTAATGGCATTACGGCCACTGGAGGCCAAACCGGGGCTGGTTGATGCCCTTTATCGCAAGGCTATATTGCAAATAGACGCTGCCGGAAGCAAAAGGCAGCTAAGAAAAATTGTTCGTGAAACAGTTGCTGAAATGGTAGCCCTACCCCGGCAACGGGAATATCCTATCTTACGGATAGGGGTTGTGGGGGAAATCTATACTGTGCTTGAGCCTATGGTCAACCTTAACCTGGAAAAACGTCTGGGTGCTATGGGTGTGGAAGTAGTGCGCAAGCTTTTTATCAGCCGCTGGATTAACGATAATCTTTTTAAAGGCATTTTACCTTTACCATCGCACCATGCTGAAAAGTTGGCCCCACCCTTTTTGAACCATTTTGTCGGCGGCCATGGTTGGGAATCAGTAGGAGATACGGTGGCTTTCGCCCGGCAGGGATTGGACGGGGTCATCCAGCTGGCTCCGCTAACCTGCATGCCAGAAATTGTGGCCCACTCAGTGATGCCGGCAGTACAGCAGGCAACGGGCCTGCCGGTTATGACTATTTACCTGGATGAACAGACTGGCGAAGCCGGCTTGCAAACTCGTCTGGAAGCTTTCTTTGATATGCTGCAGTGGCAAAAAGGTAAAAGAACAGGGTAGGCAGGAAAGGAGTGGAAGTGGGGATTTATGAAAAAAATATATCTAGGTATAGATGTAGGTTCAGTAAGCACCAACCTTATTGCCTTTGCTTCCCCTGAAGAAATGCTGGCCTCGGTTTACCTGCGTACCTATGGCCAGCCTATTCAAGCCATTCAGGAGGGTTTAAAGCAAATTGTAACGTTATTAGGCAAAGCGGAAGTGGCCGGTGTCGGCGTTACCGGCAGCGGCCGCGCCCTGGCAGCGGTAATGACAGGAGCTGATGTAGTCAAAAATGAAATAACTGCCCACGCGGTAGCAGCCAGTTTTGTGGTGCCTGACGTCCAAACAGTAGTAGAGATTGGTGGCCAGGACTCTAAGCTTATTATCCTGCGGCAGGGTGTGGTAACCGATTTTGCCATGAACACCGTTTGTGCCGCCGGTACTGGTTCGTTCTTGGATCAGCAGGCGGCCCGGATAGGCATTTCGATCGAAGAATTTGGTCCCCAGGCTTTGAAAGCAAAAAACCCGGTGCGGATCGCCGGGCGCTGTGCTGTTTTTGCTGAATCTGACATGATCCATAAGCAGCAGCAGGGGCACTCGCTGGAAGATATTTTAGCCGGCTTGTGCGAAGCTCTAGTTCGCAATTATTTAAATAACGTAGGCAAGGGAAAAGAAATCCTAGCGCCGGTGGTTTTTCAAGGTGGAGTCGCGGCCAATGCCGGCATGTGTCAGGCTTTTAACCGGGCCCTCAATATAGAAGTAATTGTACCCAAACAATACAATGTGATGGGCGCTTTTGGGGCTGCCCTCCTGGCCAGGGAAGCTAAACTTGAGAGCAGCAGTTTTCGCGGCTTTGAGTTAATTGATCGCCATTTTTCCAGCAACGGTTTTGATTGCCAGGGTTGTGCTAATCGTTGTGAAGTGGTTGAATTCAGGGAAGGCGAGCGGGTTCTGGCCCGCTGGGGAGACCGCTGCGGCAAATGGAGCAATGCCGTAGCTGTGTAGCGAAAAACAAACCTCTAACACCACAGCCAGTGTGTTTGAGGTTTTTTTAATAGCCACCGGGATGTTTAGCTCACTTATTGTTCTCCATTACCAGCCTTGCTGGCGGCAGCCGGGGTGAGCAGGTTGTTAAGGTAGGCTCTGAATGGTTCCGCCAGGTCCGGTCGGGCCAGGGCAAATTCCACCGTAGCTTTGAGGAAACCCAGTTTATCTCCAGTATCATAACGTTTGCCATCGAAACGATAAGCATAAATTTTGCTTTTGCGGGCCAGCAGGCGCAGGGCATCTGTAAGCTGGATCTCGCCGCCGGCACCGGGTTGAGTTTCTGCTAATAGAGGGAAGATTTCCGGCAGCAGTATATAGCGGCCGATAACAGCCAGGTTGGAGGGGGCTGCTTCCGGCCGGGGTTTTTCGACCAGGTCTTTTACTTCTATAAGCGCACCGTCAACAGACAGCGGTTCGATAATACCGTAACGATGAGTATCTTCAGGAGGTACTTCCTGCACGGCAATAACGGTTGTCTTCACCTGGGAGTAAACATTGAGCAGTTGTTCCAGGCAGGAAGGCTTATTGACAATAATATCGTCACCCAGTAAGACGGCGAAGGGTTCCTGGCCAATAAATTTGCGGGCGCAATAAATAGCATGTCCCAGGCCCAGCTGTTCTTTTTGGCGAATATAATGGATATCAGCCAGGCGAGTAGTACTTTCAACTATTTCCAGCAACTCCCGGCTACCTTTTTGCCGCAGGATGTTCTCCAGTTCAGGCGAATGGTCAAAGTGATCCTCTATGGCTCGCTTGTTTTTACCCGTAATTATAAGGATATCTTCGACTTTTGCATTTACGGCTTCTTCGATGATGAACTGGATAGCCGGTTTGTCGACAATGGGCAGCATTTCTTTGGGCTGAGCTTTGGTGGCTGGCAAAAAACGGGTACCCCAGCCGGCAGCGGGGATAACAGCTTTTTGAATCAAAGGCATGATGTTTCACTCCATTTTAAGTTTTGCCGGGAACATGTTAACAAACAACACTACCATTATAACATGAGGTTTAAAACAAAGCCTTAAATAATGGGGACATTTGGGTAAGTTGTAAAATTAAATGCCGCACATATAAAAA
>JAAYGJ010000148.1 GCA_012727745.1 Clostridia bacterium
ATGTACTGTTTAATCATCTACCTATCCCCCCAATGATGATTTTTAGCTTATTTTAAGGATTAAAGAAACGTTTTGTCTGTAACCTGGGAAACATTTGGAACATTGTTTCTTGCCGGATATTACTGAATCAAACGATATAATTCCACCTTAAAGCACTCATTAGGGGGAGTTTTAATTGCAGTTAGTAAAAGGTTAGCCCTACCAGACCGCAATAAAGCAGCAGCAAGGAAGGCAGGTTCAGCGAGGTTTTACTCACCCATTACCTTGATAATAACCCGCTTGCGTCGCCGGCCGTCGAATTCGGCATAATATACCCGCTGCCAGGGGCCTAAGTCCAGTTTGCCCGCAGTAATTGGCAGGATTACCTGATGGTGTACGAGGATGCTTTTTAAATGGGCGTCACCGTTGTCTTCGCCGGTACGGTGATGAAGGTAAGCTTTGCCTGAAGGGGCCAGTTCCTCCAACATGGCATCAAGATCTTGAATGAAACCGTCTTCAGCATCGTTTACATAAACACCCGCCGTAATGTGCATGGCTGATACCAGGGCCATGCCTTCCTTGATACCGCTTTCCCTTACAGCCTTTTCCACTTCGGGGGTAATATCGATATACTCCCGCCGCTTTCTGGTGTTAAACCACAGATAACTGGTACTGGTTTTCATTATAGCTACCTCCCGTAAAAATTATATGGGCTTTCTTATATTCTTATAAAAGGTTAAATTGGGGGCTGGCTTTGCGGGCTGCTGCTATAGCTTCATGATATTCTTGCGCCGTTACCCGCCGGTTAATCTCCGGGTAACGGTAAGCCAGGTAAGTCGGGTAATACTGGTCCATAATGTTAATCCAGCTGGTTGGGGATATTTCCCTGGCAATAAAATGCATTAACTCTGACGTATCGGCCAGGCCGCCGGGTAAGACCAGGTGCCGGATTAAGAGTCCCTGTAAAGCTACTCCCCGCTGATCGAGAAGCAAATCACCTACCTGGCGGTGCATTTCCTTAAGAGCCGGTTTAGCGATCCCGGGATAATCGTTTATACGTGAGTATTTATGGGCGATTTCGGCGTCAGCATACTTGATGTCAGGAAGATAAATATCGACAATACCTTCCAGTTGGTGCAGGGTTTCCAGCCTTTCATAACCGCTGCAGTTATATACCAGCGGCAGCTGCAGCCCCTTGGCACAGGCTACTGCCAGTGCTTTTACTATTTGGGGGACGTAATGGCTGGGTGTGACTAAATTGATATTCTCACAACCTTTATGCTGCAGCTTGAGCATAATATTGGCCAGCTCTTCTGTACTTACGGCATTACGGCTGCGCCCGCGGCTGATTTCATGGTTTTGGCAGAAAACACAGCCCAGGCTGCAGAAAGCAAAAAAGATTGTGCCGGAACCGCCCCTGCCTACCAGTGGCGGTTCTTCGCCGTAATGGGGCCCATAGCCGGATATCTCCACCAGCTCACCGGCACCGCACTCACCCCTTTCCCCGGCTAGGCGCCGGGCACCGCACTCGCGGGGACAGAGCTTGCAGGGATCCAACAATTCTTCTAAGTGGGCAAGCCGTTTATGTAAATTGCCGTCTCGAAATAAATCAAGGTATCTCATAATGGGTCACTCCTTTCCTACAAAGGAGTTCTTAACATTTCAATAGAAATACAAGCTCAGCTGCTATTCATTAATTGGACGCAGCTATATTATTCCCCGGGCAGGGTCGCTATTCCTTTTTTGCCCAAGCAGATTGTTACAGGCTATGACGCTTTAACGAGTTAGCAGGATAAAATAAGCGGGCGGCGAAATCCTAATGATAGGGTCATTGCAAATAATAAACTTTGTCCAGGGGGGGGAGGAAATAGTATGGGCCGGGGAAAACTCCAGGACGCTAGGGTTGATGAATTGTTTCAGGCAGTATTAGCTCTGGAGAATTTAGATGAATGCTATTCCTTTTTTGAAGACCTGTGCACTACCTCTGAAATTAAGGCTATGGCCCAGCGCCTGGCGGTTGCCCGGCTGTTGCGGCAGGGGGTTACCTATAATGACATCGCTGCTGCTACCGGAGCCAGTACTGCCACTATCAGCCGGGTCAAACGTTTTTTGCATTATGGCGCCGATGGCTACAATCTTATTCTGGACCGTCTGGAGGCCAAAGCAGGAAAGAAGGATTAATTGAGGCGGATTTTGAGCTACTACAGCTTGAGAGGCAATCTGGCTGCAATAACTGTTATTTACTAAATATAAGTCAGGAAAAGGGTTGTTAACGGCTTTTGTATGTTCTAGCGGCCTGTGTTATTATTACGTTAATACGTTACCACGTTAAAGTACTGGAGTGAAGGAATTGACAGGTCCTTGCCAGAATTTCCAGCTACCTGCCGGAGTGAGGGATTTATTACCTGGTGAGGCTGGTGCCCGGCGGCAACTGGAGCAGAAACTGATGGACTTTTTCCAGAGTTGGGGTTACCGGGAAGTTTTGACCCCGACTTTTGAATTTATTGATACTTTTAAGGCCGGTTCCCGGGCTGAGGCGGAAGACAGCCTTTATAAGTTTATTGACCGTTACGGGCGGGTTTTGGCCCTACGGCCGGAGATGACTGCCCCCATTGCTCGCCTGGCTGCTACCAGGTTGGGGCATGAGGAGTTACCCTTAAGACTTTGTTACAGTGCCAGCGTTTTTCGTTATGAAGAACCCCGGGCCAACCGCCTGCGGGAGTTTAACCAGACCGGAGTAGAACTAATTGGCGCCAGGGGGGTGGCAGCCGATGCGGAGATTATTGCCCTGGCAGTGGAGAGTTTGTTAGAGGCAGGCTTAAAGGACTTTCGCCTGGGGCTGGGGCAGGTTGCGGTGACCATGGGAGTCCTGCACGACCTGGAACTGCCGGAAGCAAAAGTAGCCAGGATAAAAGCTGCTCTGGCCAGTAAAGACCTGGTAGCCCTGGAACGGCTGTCTGAAGATTATTCTCTAAACGAAAGGCAGCGCAGCTCTTTGCAGTTGCTGGCCGGTCTGCACGGTGGTAGTGAAGCTCTGGATGAAGCCAGAAGCTATTTTGGCGATACCGAAGCAGCTGCTTTTCTCGATGAACTGGGGGCGGTATGGCAGGCTTTGCAGGCTTACGGCCTGGAGAAATGGCTTTTTATTGACCTAAGTATTTTAAGGGATTTTGATTATTATACAGGCATAGTTTTTGAGGGCTATGTGCCCGGCCTGGGGGTGCCGGTCTGCGGCGGCGGACGCTATGATGATTTACTGGCCCAGTTTGGCCGCCCCTGCCCGGCAACCGGTTTTGCCCTGGGCCTGGAACGGCTGCTAACGGCGCTGGGGGAAAAATTCTCCTGTGCTGGCAAGCAGGGTTATTTGATAGCAGGCGATGAGCTGGAAATCCTCCTAAACCGGGCACGGCAGCTGCGTCGCCAGGGAACAAGGGTAATTCTGGGCCAGCCGGGCGAAAACCAGCAGCAGGCCGAAGCCAGGGCTGCGGCCCAGGGGTTGACCCTGCTCTGGCTTGAAAGTGGTGAAACCATTTGCAGGACAGTTTGTTGACTATGGCCCTGCCCAAGGGAAAATTGGGGCAGGAGTCGTTACAGTTATTAAAGCGAGCGGGGTTGCCGGTTGAAGGTGTCGCTACCGAAGCCCGGCAGCTGGTTTTTACTTTTGCTGAAGAGCAAGGGCGCTACCTTATTTGCCGGCCTACGGATGTGCCTACCTATGTGGAGCATGGCGCTGCTGACCTGGGCATTGTCGGCAAGGATACTCTGGTGGAAGCGGGGGCCGAGGTTTTTGAGCTGGTTGACCTGGGGTTTGGCCTCTGTCGCTTTGTGGTGGCTGCCCCGCGCAAGCGCTGGCAGCAAGCCGGACAGTCCTTTGCAGCGTTAATGGCCGGCAGCCGCCGGGTAGCCACCAAGTTCCCCCGGGTGGCCCGGGGGTATTTCCAGCAACAGGGCATGTCGATAGAAATTATCAAGCTCCATGGCAATATTGAACTGGCGCCCCAGGTGGGGCTGGCCGATTTGATAGTTGATATTGTATCTACAGGCCGCACTTTGAAGGAGAATGACCTGGTAGAAGTAGCTGCTATTTTTCAGGCTACCGCCAGGCTGATTGCCAATCGGGTCAGTTACCGGCTTGATTACCAGCGCTTGGCAGCAGTGGCTGAAGCCCTGCGCCGGGCGGTTGGTCCGGAGGAGGGGAAAAGTTGTTAACCATACGAGACGCCGAGGAGATAAAACGGCGCTGGGCCGGGCGCTTGCTGGAGCAGGAGGATGTGGCTGCCAGGGTACGCCAGATTATTGCTGCGGTGCGGGCCGAAGGTCAGGCTGCTGTCAGGCGTTATACCTGGGAATTGGACGGGGTGGAACTAACGGCAGCAGGTTTCCGGGTTACAAAAAAGGAAATAGATGCTGCTTATGGGGCGGTCGCTGCGGACCTTGTAGCGGCTATCCGTGCTGCCGCTGCCAATGTGGAAGCCTATCACCGGCGCCAGTACCGGGGTTCCTGGCTGGAACCGGATGTTAACGGCAATATCCTGGGAGAGCTTTGCCGACCTTTGCGGCGGGTTGGCCTCTATGTGCCTGGCGGGACGGCGGCCTATCCCTCGTCGGTCTTGATGACTGCTATCCCGGCGCGGGTAGCCGGGGTGCAGGAGATAGTCCTGGCGACGCCGCCGCAGCGGGACGGCAGCGTAAATCCTTTGTTGCTGGTAGCTGCTGCCGAAACCGGGGTGCAGGAAATTTATAAAATGGGCGGTGCCCAGGCCGTTGCGGCCCTGGCTTATGGTACCGAAGAGGTAGATGGGGTGGATAAAATCGCCGGCCCGGGGAACATTTATGTTACTCTGGCCAAAAAGGAAGTCTATGGCCAGGTAGATATTGATATGCTGGCCGGGCCGAGCGAAATTATTGTTATTGCTGATGCTGCCGCCCGGCCTGACTGGGTAGCAGCTGACCTCCTTTCCCAGGCTGAACATGATCCCCTGGCCGGTGCGGTTTTGCTTACCCCGGAGGCCAGCCTGGCCCGGGCGGTAATCGGGGAAGTGGCTGCCCAGCTGCAACAATTACCGCGGCGGGATATTGCAGCCAGCTCCCTGGCAAACTACGGGGCCGCAGTAGTGGTAGACGACTTACCGGCGGCCCTGGAACTGGCTAGTGCCCTGGCCCCGGAGCACCTGGAATTATACCTGGCTGATCCCTGGCAGTGGCTGGGCAGGGTGAAAAATGCAGGAGCTATTTTCCTGGGGCCGTATAGCTCTGACCCTCTGGGTGACTACTGGTGCGGTCCCAGCCATGTCCTACCTACCGCAGGCACGGCCAGGTTTTACTCGCCTTTGAGCGTCGATACTTTTGTGAAAAAAAGCAGCCTGATTGCGGCCAGTTCCTCCGGCCTTAAGCAGGCTGGCAGCCATATCCAGGCTCTGGCCCGGGCTGAGGGCCTGGAAGGGCACGCCAGGGCGATAGCCCTGCGAATGGAGGGGGAAGCATAAATGGGTCGCCAGGGTAGTATCTCGAGGCAGACTAACGAGACCAGCATCGTTGTAAAACTGGAACTGGACGGCAGCGGTAGTTACCGGGGTAGCAGCAGCATTCCCGCCCTTGATCATTTTTTGGCTCAATTGGCCCGCCATGGCCTTTTTGACCTTGCAATTGAGGCCAGAGGCGACCTGGAGGTAGACAACCACCATACGGTTGAAGACCTGGGAATTTGTCTGGGCCAGGCTTTGCGGCAGGCAGTAGGCAATAAAGCGGGTCTTAACCGATACGGCAGTGCCCTGATACCTATGGACGAGGCCCTGGTACAGGTAGCCCTCGACTTTAGCGGCAGACCTTACCTGGCTTATGGTCTGGAATTGCCCCGTGATCGCATCGGCAGCCTGGAGACAGAGCTGATAGAAGAGTTTCTGCGGGCTTTTGTCAATCATAGCGGCTTGACCCTCCATGTGCGCCGCCTGGACGGGCATAACTGCCACCACCTGGTGGAGGCCCTTTTTAAGGGGCTGGGTCGGGCTCTCAGGGAGGCTGTCAGCCTTGACCCCCGGGTGTCCGGTATTCCTTCAACCAAGGGTATTTTAGTATAAGCTGTCTTTTAACTTCCAATTTTTTACGGTTTTCTATCTTATGACAGGGGTAATAGGCATGTTGCCGATAGTTGCAATTTTTATTACCTTAAGCTGTTGTTGGGCGCCCCGCTTCAGCTTGAAAAAACTGTAGCCGGGGTCTAAAGCCTGAGTGATAAAATTTTGGGGAGCTGGTAAACGTGTTGTTGCTACCTGCCATTGACCTGCGGCAAGGGCGCTGCGTGCGCCTTTACCAGGGGAAATTAGAAGCGGAAACGGTTTATGCTACCGACCCTGTGGCGGTGGCACGGCAATGGGCCAGTCGGGGGGCAGCCTGGCTGCATGTAGTTGACCTGGACGGAGCCTTTGCCGGGCAACCTCGCAATATAGAGATAATAAAAGCGATTATCAAGGCGGTGCCCATCCCTGTGCAGGTGGGGGGCGGGATTCGCAGCCTGGCAAGCTTAGAGAATATCCTGGCAGCCGGCGCCGCCCGGGTCGTACTGGGGACAGCGGCTGTTAGCAGGCCGGAGATGGTGGCTGGAGCGGTGGCGCGTTTCGGGGAACAGGTGGTGGTGGGCATTGACAGCCGGGACGGGCAGGTGGCGGTAGAAGGATGGGCGGCTGCGGCGGGCCTGGAAGCGCTTGATTTCGCCCGGCAGATGGCTGCTATGGGAGTGAAAAGGGCAGTATTTACTGATATCAGTCGTGACGGCACTTTAGCAGGGCCTAATTTCAGCGCGATTAAAGAAATAGCCCTGCAAGGCGGATTAAAAATTATTGCTTCCGGAGGTATTGCCTCGCTGGATGATCTGCGGCATTTGCAGGAAATGGAGGCTTTAGGAGTGGAGGGCGCTATCCTAGGGCGCGCCCTTTATAATGGTAATTTTAGCCTGGAAGAAGCACTGGGTATAGCCGGAGGGGTTAATTAAATGTTAACCAAACGCATAATACCATGCCTGGATGTTGATAAAGGACGGGTAGTCAAAGGAACAAAATTTTTAAACCTGAGGGATGCCGGTGACCCGGTGGAGCTGGCTGCTGCTTATGATAAGGCCGGGGCTGATGAACTTATTTTTCTGGACATATCGGCTTCTGCTGAAGGGCGCCAGACCATGCTTGAGCTAGCCCGGCAGACGGCGGCCCAGGTCTCTATTCCTTTCACTGTGGGCGGCGGGCTGCGCTCAGTGGATGATATCCGCGCCGTGCTGGCAGCCGGAGCAGACAAAGTGTCTCTCAATACGGCAGCGCTCCAGGAGCCGCAGCTGGTGGCAGAGGCTGCCAGCCGTTTTGGCAGTCAGCGTGTGGTGGTGGCTATCGACGCCCGCCGGGTTGGTAGAGGCCGCTGGCAGGTTTATACCCATGGCGGCCAGCGGCCCACAGGAAAAGATGCCCTGGCCTGGGCGCGGCAGGTGGAGGAGCTGGGGGCAGGAGAAATCTTGCTGACCAGTATGGACCGGGACGGCACCCTGGCTGGCTACGATCTGGAATTGACTGCGGCTATCAGCCAGGTTGTTAGCATTCCCGTAATAGCCTCCGGTGGGGTGGGAAGCTTAGAGCACCTTTATGAGGCTCTGACGGTGGGGCAGGCCGATGCGGTGCTGGCAGCCTCGATTTTTCACTTTGGCACCTATACTATCGTTGAAGCCAAGCGTTATCTGGCTGAGTGCGGGGTACCGGTGCGTTTGGAGTAATGATGGCGCAACCGGCGCCTGGGGGCAAACCTACTCTTACCCAGAGCAGGTTTTTAGCTTTTTATCTTACTGATGTTGCCGCCGCAGGCGGCATGGGGGTTTCATCTGGCAAACCTGGGAGGATTAAAAGTGGAAGTAAATATTCCAGCCGGACTGCGTTTCAACGAGGAAGGTTTAATACCGGCCGTTGTTCAGGACGCGGTAGGTGGCGAGGTGTTGATGCTAGCCTATATGAACCGGGAGTCCCTGGCCAGGACGCTGGCCAGCGGCCAGATGTGGTTTTTCAGCCGCAGCCGCCAGGAACTGTGGCATAAGGGGGCTACATCGGGACATTACCAGCAGGTAGTGGCTGCCAGCTATGACTGCGACGCCGATGCCCTCCTTTTCAAAGTGCAGCAAAAAGGGGCGGCCTGCCATGAGGGCAAATTTTCCTGTTTCCATCATCACCTGCCGCTGTCAGCTCCCGAGCAGCGTACGGCGGCAGAGAAGGAGACAGGGGATGGACACTCTTCGCCTGCCGGTGCATTAGATAAAAAACTAGAGCTGGGGAGTATTTTGACTGAACTTTATCAGCTTATTAAAGGACGACAAGCTGAACGGCCGGAAGGCTCATATACCAGCTACCTCTTTGACAGGGGCCAGGATAAAATTCTTAAAAAAGTTGGCGAAGAGGCGACTGAAACGGTAATCGCCTCTAAAAATAACAGCCAGGAAGAACTGCTTTATGAAATGGCGGACCTGTATTACCATACGCTGGTTTTACTGACCTACCACAACCTGGAACCCGCTCAATTAGCAGCTGAACTGGCCCGGCGTCTGCCCGCAGAAAAACGAGCGAAAATATTAGGTTCATAGTAGGACGTTGTTTTATTTTGATAAGTATTAGGCGTGGACAGCATAAATGCCCGGTTGTCCACGCTTTATTATATTTTTGGATTAAATAACAATAACTGGGCAGACATGACCTCGATTTTTTCTATAATTCAACAAATTTCTATCGAAAAAACAGATAATGTGGTAAAATGTTGGTGTGCCAAGTGGAGGAAGGTATTACCATACCAGAATGGAGGCGAGGCTATTGCAACGAGATTTAAAGGTAAAAGTGGTAAATTTCATTCTTTTGTTGCTACTGGCGCTGGTACCTGGCACTGTAGGCACTTTGATAGCAGCTTCCGGAGGACTTGATTGGCAAACACTGATGTTGCCGGCACTGGCGACTTTGGTTGTAGGTGTAACTTTAAGTATAATTATGCTTCTAAACCTGTATATAAACTGGATGCGACCTTTACAAAAAGTTTTGACCTTCCTTAACATCCTGGGCAAAGGGGATCCGGTTCGCGCCGAGCAATCTTTGGCTAATAGCAATTTAAGGGATAGTTTTAAGGTTCCGGTTACCGCGGTGCTTGATAGTTTTTATCGCCTGATTGGTAACATGCAGCGTACTGCCGACCAGTTAACTTATTTTTCTAAAGAACTCCAGGAGGCTACCAGCAGCAGCCAGCGAAGCCTGGGGGAGGTTACGGCAGCGATGCAGGAAATTGCCGGCGGCGCTGATGAACAGGCAAGTTCCGCCCAAAAAGCGGCTGAAAGCATGAATAATTTACAGTCCCTGGCAGAGGAAATTGTCAACCATTGCAAGCTGGGAGCAACAGCGGCGGCTGAAGTGCAGACCAAAGAGCAGGAGGGGCGGCAGCTTTTAGAACAACTGCTGCGGGAAATAGAGGCGGAAGCTAGCTCCAACCTTGAAGCAGCGGAAAGGATGCGGCAACTGGAGGCCAAGATGCAGGAAATTAACACTCTGGTCCAGGCGGTAACAGCAATAGCTGATCAGACCAACCTTCTGGCCCTCAATGCAGCCATTGAAGCAGCCCGTGCCGGGGAAAATGGAAAAGGGGTTGCAGTTGTGGCTGATGAAGGGCGAAAATTGGCTGAACAATCAGCTGAGACTGTCAAAGAAATAGAAGAGTTAGTAGGAATAGTACTAGCAGTCCATAATAAGC
>JAAYGJ010000010.1 GCA_012727745.1 Clostridia bacterium
AGAGGCCATATCTCCTGGATTTGGATTGCCTGGTATTTCTGGTATTGTGCTAATAGTAGTAGGAATACAGCCTGCATTAAGACAAGTGCCCCCTAAATGCTCTTGCTCAATTAACACTACCTTTTTCTTTTTTTGGGCAGCAGTAATTGCTGCTACATAACCGGCCGGCCCCCCGCCAATAACAGTGATATCTGCTTCTTTTAAAACCATAAACTTCCCCTCTTTACAAGCAATGGTGCTATTGCCAATAACACCAAAATAATATAATATCGGCCTACTACAAAAGTAATAAGTAAGGATCTTCAATAAGAGCTTTTACCTTTTCGAGGAATCGTGCCCCCTGTGCTCCATCAACTACCCGGTGGTCGAGAGTTAATCTCAATGAGAAAAACGGCACCGACTTTACCTCTCCCTCACTAAGTGTTAATCGTTCATTTATTCTCCCTACTGCTAAAATAGCTGCCTCCGGTGGGTTGATAATAGCAGTAAAATAGTCAACAGCAAACATGCCAAGGTTGGATACAGTAAAGGTGCCCCCTTCAAGGTCGGCTACTGTTAATTTGCCATTTTTCGCCCTTTCGGTATTATCTATCCGGCTAAAAGCAATTTCAGTTAAAGATTTTTGATCAGCATTTCTAATTACAGGTACCAGCAGGCCCTCTTCAACGGCTGTAGCAATGCCGATATTTATGTCTTGCTTAAGTTCGATCCCTTCCGGGGTAAAACTGGCAAATAACAAATATTCTGCAGTTCTTTAGAAGCGCGCCACATAAACGTTGATTGTTTATCGATTATCTGTAAGTTTTTATTATAATAACATATTCAATTATCGATGTAAATACTTTTTTTTGACTTATCACAAAAATTTTTGTACATAAATTATACTTTGAGGGCTTTATTCCGTTTACCCACATAAGCGCGCACCCTGTCAGCGGAACAATTTAAGACTTGACTTTCATTAATACCCAAAGAATTAACTAACGCTAACGCTTCTTCGCATTCGCCTACTGCTGTAAAAATGTGAGCGTCACTATTAATAACAATACTAGCTCCGTATTTTTTAACCAAACAAAGCATTGTCTTATAATTCTCCCTTCCCTTTTTACTGGCCATAACCAGGGAATTGTTGTTTACTTCCAAGAATTTGCTTTCCCGTTTGACAGCGTATACTATTTTTTCCAAGTCAACCGGATAAGCATCACTAACGGGGTGAGCAACAAAATCAACCAGAGGGTGACTAATGGCTGTAACTATAGCCCGAGTGTTCTCCTCCATTGAATGGTTACGATAATCGGTTTGTTCATGAAATGCTACACCGACCCAGTCCAAAATTTCCAATAGTCTATCAGGAACATCAAGATTACCATAACTATCAATAATATTTACTTCTATACCCTTAAGAATCTCCACTTTTTGTAAATAGCGCGGAACAATTCTCGGTAAGTTATCAAAATAATGATAGGGAGGGCTGCCCGGCATGCTAAAGCTATGGTCAGTAATTGCTATAAGTTTAAGTCCTTTATTTGCCGCCGCTTCTGCCATCTCTTTTATAGTACTGTATGCATGTCCGCTGGCAACAGTATGAGTGTGAAGATCTGCTTCTAAAGAAAAGTTCTTATCGGACATAAGATCCCCTCCAGCCTTTACGGTATCTTTTTTAAAATCTCTTCCGCTAATTCAGCTATATGAAGCCCTGCTTGTGTGGCAGCCAAATCAGCGTCACCGGCTTTTAATGCTTCAAGGATAGAATTATGGCGTTCAGCAAGATCAGGCAATGTACGTTTAGACAAATGTGTGGTGAACTCCGTAAAACTACCCAGACGTACATTGGACCAGATCTCATACAGCAATTCATTTTGTGCCACTTTAAAAATCAAAGCATGAAAATCAATATCCTTTTCAACAAAAACACTTCGTAAACCTTGATGGGCAGCCTCCCGCATTTCCTCTACCAATTGGGCAAGTCTGCTTATGTGCTCTGCATTTATAAATTTAGCGGCACGTCTTGCTGCGGCTTCCTCCAATAGCTTACGTACCTCGTAAGCTTCTTCAACTTGCTTGCGGGTAAGTTTGCGGATAAATGTACCCTGGTATGGCCTGTTTTCTACCAGTCCTATCGACTCTAGCTCCCGTATCGCTTCACGCACAGGGGCCTGGCTGACTTTCAATTTTTTAGCTATTCGTGTTTCAACAAGGCGTTCTCCCGGGTGGAGTTCACCATTGATAATAGCATCAAGAAGATATTTTTTGATATCTTCACGTAGAAGCCGCCGCTGAAGTATAGGCTGGTTTTCCCCTTTAACCTTAAATATATCTAATTTCACTATTACAAACTCCTCTCATATTTACTTACTTGCTAATATATAGCTATCGTCAGCATAATTCTTGCCCCTATGTATTTACCTTTACTATTGATTATCGATTATTTAGTATCAATAGTCAAGTCTAAATTATAAAACCTCTCCAACTAGGGGAGAGGTCTAAAGCTAATTGCCAGGAAATACAGAAACTACCCGGCGGCTGACTTTATCGCTACAGTTAGCGCAACAAATCCGCCGCCAGGCCAGGGAGAAATCACTTATACTATGCTTTCCAGAAATATTTCCCTCCAATAGGCAGCGTATCTAAGCTATCTTCCCGGGGCAAGATAACTTTGGTATGCCCTTTTTGAGGAGGATAACAATTGTTATTGGTTGCTGTAAGAGCACTAATTCTATACACGCTGCTGGTAATAGTCCTGCGTTTAATGGGCAAACGCCAGGTAGGCCAGATGCAGCCTTTCGAGCTCGTTATTGCCATTGTGCTGGCCGAACTGGCCGTAATCCCCATGAGCGATACGGGCATCCCCCTTAGCAACGGCCTGATTGGCATCCTGGTACTGCTAGCCGCCGAGAGGTTTCTTTCTCTCATAAGCCTGCATAGTGAAAAAGTCCGGGCTCTAATCTGCGGTACCCCCACGATCCTGATCGAAAACGGCAAGCCCGTTCCAGAAACTATGCAAAAGCAAAGGATAAACATGAATGACCTGCTGGAAAAATTGCGGGGTAAAGAATACCCAAACCTGTCGGATGTGGCCTACGCCATCCTTGAAACCAATGGTACTCTTAGCATTATTCCCAAAGAAATAAACCAATCCGGCTCCCAGCCACAGCTCCCCATTACTTTAATTATCGACGGTAACGTAAATCTCAGAAACCTCAAACAGGCAAATATGTCTCTAGAGCAGCTTGTGGCCGCAGCCAGGGAGCAACAGATAAATGACCTGGGCGAGGTTTTTTTTGCTCAACTTACTACCAGGGGACAACTGGATTTTTATCGCAAGTAGAAGGTGATATGGATGAAGCCAAAATGGTCAGGTTACCTGAGTGTACTAGTGATTTTAGCTCTAATAGCCGGCAGCGGGATCCTTTCCCAACTCTATTTGGAACGAACAGCAGCAGAAATGTTAGCCAGACTGGAGACAATAAAAATTGATATCGAACAAAATAACTGGGAAGCAAGCCTGGCAAATTATACCGCTTTCCACAAGAGCTGGCACCCTGTGCGTGAAAACTGGGTCCTCTTTATAGATCATAACCAAATTAATAATGTTGAAAGCAGGCTGGCCCGTCTCGGTGAACAGTTAAAAGCGCGCCTGCAAAGCGAAGCCCTTGCTGAGCTAAGTGAAACAATATTGCTGCTGCAGCGGATCCCGGAAAGCGAAAGGCTGACCTGGCGCAATATCTTATAAAAATCTCAGCAGATTGGGCCTGATGTTCACTTTCCGGTTATATTTTTCGTTTGCTCCAACTGACGCCCCCGCAGGGTCAAGAACATGAATAACAGGGCAAGGACGACTACTCCGGTACCTGTAAGCGCATAAGACGGCCCCAGCCCGATCCAACCGCCGGCAATACCAAAAAGCAAAGAGCCAATAGCTATAAACAGATCAAGGATGCTTTCCATGATAGACAGGGCTGTGGCCCGCAAGCGTTTTTCAGCTTCCTCAATTAACCACGCGTTTAAGGTCGAAAAACCGCCGGCAAAACCTAATCCGGCCAGTAAACTGCTCAATACCAGCACGGCAGGTTCTAAAGCGAGGTATAACAATATTGCCGCTCCCAATCCCAAACACATTAATGCCGGCCAGGCTATCACCGCGCGCCCAAAACGATCGGAAAAATAGCCGCTACAAAGATAAGCAACGCAGGCCGCCAGGCCAAAATATGTAAAGTATATGCCTGGGTTACTAACTTGAGTAACTTTGGCTATATAAATAGAAACAAAAGTTAATAAAGATCCGTAAGCAACTGCCAGTAGCATGCAGCCCGTATATACAGGCCACAATTTTTTATCATTTAATGCATCCAGAGTAAGTTTCCAGGAACCTGTTTCTATTTTTTCCTCCCCCGGCAAAGGCGGCGGCTTAATCATAGCCACCAGTATCAACGCCACCGCACCAATAACTACACTGGCCATATACCAGTAAAAAAAGTCGCTGACCTCTATCACCCACAGGGCAATAAATGGCCCCACCAGCAAAGATAGGTTGATAGTAAAGCGGTACGCTCCCACATAAGTACCCATCCGCTCCACCGGTGCCATATCGCCCAGCAAAGACGCCCCGGTAGCTAAAAAGGTGGCCATACCGATGGCCTGGTACATCCGCGCCAGATACAGCAACCACAGGTTGTTGCTTAGCAAAAACAACAGCGGCGCAGTAGCAAAAACAAATGTCCCAATTAACAACGGCAACTTCCTGCCCCTGGTATCAGCCAGGGGGCCAAAATAAAAACGCAAAACGATAGCCGTAAGGAAAAAGATGGTGTTTTGTAAGCCCGAATGGAACTCTGTCCCGCCAAGATAAAAAATATAAAAGGGTAGAGTTGCAAAAGAAGTATAAAAAATCCCATAAACTAAAAAAGCCGCCCCAAAAAGCAGAACAAAGTTGAGCCGGATCCTATTTTGCAAAGGCAATCGTTTCCCCCCATCTCTGACTACTGCTAATAATTCGACTAAAGCCGTGCTTCTCCTGCTACAGCCTGCTAAATTACACCAAGCTTTCTGCCACCAGTACCAGCCAATCTTTGCTGCTGTCAGCAGACACAATTTTAAAACCATTATCCTGCAATTCCTGGCACACCTGCCCTTCTCTCCCCCTGGTAAAACCGGACACAATTATATTACCGCCCGGCTTTAACACCCGGCGGGCATCCTTTATCACCTTAACAACAATTTCAGCCAAAATATTGGCGACCACAAGGTCAAATTTTTCTTCAATGCCAGCCAGGAGGTCGTTAACTCTGACGCTGATCCTGTCACTCACCCCGTTAAGCTCAATGTTTTTACGTGCGACTTGTACAGCCAGCGGGTCCAGATCCAGGGCCAAAACCGACCCGGCGCCAAGTTTAGCACAGGCAATAGCCAGGATAGCCGTACCGCAACCGACATCAGCTACTGTAGCACCAGGTTTGACTAACTGTTCCAGGGCCTGCAAACAAAGAGCGGTTGTTGGGTGGGTGCCGGTGCCAAAAGCCTGTCCCGGGTCTAAAGCAATAACGATTTCGCCGTCCTCCGGCGTATAATCTTCCCAGGAAGGTTTAACAGTCAAGCGTTCTGACACCTTGACCGGGTGGTAATACTTCTTCCAGTTATCGTTCCAGTCCTCTTCATTGATAATTCTAGCCTCAACCCGTGCCGGGCCAGGATCCAGGCCAAATTTAATCAAACCCTTAAATTCCGCTGCTAACTGTCCCAGCATGCCCTTCCCCCAGGCTGCAACAGGCAGATAGGCCTTAAGCCGAACCCCGGTCTCAGGATAATCTGCCGGGTTAAGCTCATATATTTCTCCGTAACGGCTTTCCCAGCTACGCTGCAAATCGGAGCTGTCCTGGATCACAAATCCTGTTGCCCCGTAACGCTCAAATATTACACTCGCAGCTTCCGCCGCCTCCCTACTGGTGAGCACCTCTATTTCGATCCACTGCATAGTTAAAACCCCCTGCGAAAATACTTATCCCGCCCGCATTTACAAAAGCACGCCTATTATAACTTTTCACCCATTATACGTTATAAAAATTTTTGCTTCCACAAAGGAATAGCGCAAATATAAACGAATTATATTTGCTGGGTAACCTTGCTGCTCCGAATTCGCTAAAATTGGACGAGAATTCACGAAAATTGGAGGAAAAAAGATGTTTCGCTTTAAATCATCAGACGAGAAATTCTTTGCGCTTTACGAAGCTGCCGCTGAAGTAATTTGTCAGAGCGCCCTGTTGCTCAAAGACATGACAACTAATTACGAGGATGCCGACAAAAGGTTAGGCGACATTGTTATCCTTGACCAAAAAGAAGAAAAAATAACAGACGCGATAATAGATAAATTAAATGGAACGTTTATAACTCCCTTTGACCGTGAAGACATCTATAGTTTGGCCAGGGAATTAAACGAGATTCAGGACTCTATCTCCAGTACCATCGAAAAAATGCTGATATATGAAACAGGCAAGCCCCAAAAAAGATTTAATGAAATGGTGCTGGTGCTGGTGGATGCCACCGGGAAAATCAAAGAATTAATAAATTACCTGCGCCAGGTCAAAAAAAATCCCGTTCAAATCATGGAGTTGTGTTATGAAATAAAGAAATGCGAATCTGAGGGGGATAAGATTTATCGTTATGGCATAAGCGAGTTGTTTAAAAAGTCGGGAGATGTAATTACCATTATCAAATGGAAAGAAGTTTTCGAACAATTGGAGACCACCCTGGACCGCTGCGAAAAAATCGCCAAATTAATCCGAGGAGTAGTCGTAAAATATGTTTGATCCCCTAATCTACCTGGTCATTTTTTTTGCCCTTCTGTTCGACTTTATCAACGGCTTTCACGATACAGCCAATGCCATTGCCACCTCAGTCACTACCCGTGTACTGTCCCCCTCCCAGGCCATCTTTATGGCTGCTATACTGAACTTCATCGGCGCCCTGGTTACTACCGAGGTAGCCCACACCATCGGCAGAGGTATTGTCGATCCCCTGCTGATTAGCAACAAAGTTTTAATTGCCGGCCTGCTGGGAGCAATAATCTGGAACCTGTTTACCTGGTTTTACGGGCTGCCCAGCAGTTCCTCACACGCTCTGATCGGAGGAATAGTAGGAGCAGTCATAGCGAGCAAGGGGTTTACAGTCTTAAATAGTAAAGGCTTGGTTGAAAGCATCTTTATGCCCCTGATAACTTCACCGCTTATAGGGTTTATAATAGCCTACATTGTTATGCAGTCTATCTTCTTGCTGGTGGGCAACCTGGCCCCCAGGCTCGTAAACGCCTGGTTCGCCAGACTGCAAATCATATCGGCTGCATTTATGGCCTTCAGTCATGGTTCTAATGATGCCCAAAAATCTATGGGTATCATCACAGCCGCCCTGTTTTCCGCCGGACTAATTCCTGAATTTGATGTGCCCACGCTGGTAATTTTCGCCTGCGCTCTGGCAATGGCCCTGGGCACCTCGCTGGGCGGATGGCGCATCATTAAAACTCTGGGCTCACGAATTATTAAGCTGGAACCGGTACACGGTTTTGCGGCCGAAGCTTCTGCCGCCTTGGTTATTATCGCTGCTTCCTTCCTGGGCAAGCCCGTCAGCACCACCCACGTAATTTCCGCCGCCATCATGGGTGTCGGCTCAACTAAAAGAATTTCCGCCGTAAGGTGGACAGTAGCCAGAAGCATTGTCAATGCATGGTTGCTCACTGCACCTATGGCAGCATTAGTAGCTTATATCGTGTTTCGTTTAGTTGCCCACTTCTAGCAAAACAACAAACCAAACACTGGCAAACAATAAAACAAACATATTACATTATATCGCATATGATTAAATATGATCAAAATGAGCACGGAAGGTAGCAACAAGAAGCCCGGTCCGATATAATGAGTAAATAAAGGTTTAGATTTTTTTACTCATATTGTGATTTATGCTTTTCTCAAAGTAAGCCATGATGAACAAAATACAAAATAGCCTGGATAGGATATGTAAAGTGTAATATAATATGTAAAGTGTAATATAAGAGGAGGGTATCTATGCCGCGAAAGGTCAAGGTAACTCTTCCTGATGGTAAGCAAGTCGAATGCGATCCTGGAACTACAATACTAGAGATACTCGGTTCAGGTATGGAACCGGGCGAACCCCTGGTCAGCCTGGTGGATGGAGAAGTAGCTGAACTAACAAAAATGATACATTACGATGTAAATATTACTCCTATAACTATAAGAAATCCCCTGGGTGTCAGAGCTTATATGCGCAGCCTCAGTTTTGTGCTGATAAGAGCGGTAAAAGATATCTTCCCGGAAGCTAAGGTCACAATAGAACATTCATTAGGTAAAGGCATTTACGGGGAGATTCACTACAGTAGAAAAATCAATGCCCAGGACATAGAAATAATCAAAAAACGGATGCGGAAAATAGTTAATAATAACGAAAAAATAGAAAAAATAAAGGTAAAACGGGAAGAGGCCATTAAAATATTTGCCGCTTACGGCATGGCTGACAAACTCAGGCTGTTAAAACATATTAAACTTCCCTATATAAACCTTTATAAATGCGGCCATTTGTATGATTATTTCTACGGTTCTATGGTGCCTTCAACTGGTTACCTGCAAATATTTGACCTTTTTTTCTATGATCCCGGTTTTATCTTATTGTACCCCCATGTCGAAGAACCTTTTAAACTGCCCACTTTTAAAGATTTGCCCAAACTGGCCAGGGTATTCAAGGAAGCCGAGGAATGGGCAGCAATAATGGATGTCAGTGATGTAGGCGGACTCAATGATAAAGTAGAATCAGGGGAAATAAGAGATATTATCCTGGTAAACGAAGCTCTACACGAAAAGAAAATCGCCAATATTGCCGATAAAATATATGCTCGCAAAGACGAATTAAAAATTGTGCTAATAGCCGGCCCCTCCTCATCAGGCAAGACAACTTTTGCTGAAAGACTCGCCATCCAGCTACGAGTATTAGGTTTAAAACCCTATCCCCTCCCACT
>JAAYGJ010000149.1 GCA_012727745.1 Clostridia bacterium
CTCTAATAACAGTAGTAAATATAAAGCATTTATTGCCTGGCTAACATTGGGAATACTATGGGGGGCGACGTTTGTTGCCACCAATATAGGAGTGCAAAACTTACCTTCTCTATTGATGGGAGGGATTCGCTTCCTAATTGCTGGGCTTACCGCCTTTATCATTACGGGGGTAATAAAAGGGCAGTATGCAATGGGAAGAAAACAAATAATCAATTCTATAGTTATGGGAATATTGATGTTCGGATTGGGTAATGGTTTAATCAATGTGGCGCAGAATTATGTGTCTGCTAGTATTACCTCAATAATACTAGCGACACCACCCCTCATAGTTTCCGCGGTAGATTCTTATTTACCGAACGGAACACGCCTGCATTTTAAAGGCTGGATTGGATTGCTCGTTTGTTTTTTTGCCATTATCTGGATGTGGATGCCTCAAACTGGGGGAGGAGAAAACGGTTGGTCATCGCTTTTGTTGCTGGTAGCTTCGTCAGTATTCTGGGCAATGGGTATACTTTACGGCAGGCATAATGAACGTATTCCCTATATCTGGGCCGACGTTGGCGTGCAGTGTACCGCAGCAGGGATTTTTCAATTAGTTATCGGCACAAGCTTTGGTATGTGGGCAGATTGGCACAACAATTTACCTGGCTGGCTGGCGGTGCTATTCCTCGCCCTAATTGGTACTATTGTAGGTAATTACTGTTTGGTCTATATTATAGATCGGATGCCGCCAACAAAGGTAACTACCTATGCATATGTTAATACTGTTTCCGCTATATTTTTGGGCTGGCTTTGTTTAGATGAAGAGATCACTGTTAGGATGATGATCACAGCAATTGTTATCATACTGGGCGTGATCTTAAGCCAGAGTGCAAAAGTTAAAAGTGTAGCGAAAGGGACCTGTTAATAACAAGACTATTTGCATATGCGCTTCAAACTGCAGCGAAATGCGATGGTAATCTTAAGTCGCACCTTAACCAATGAATATCTTAAAAACTTGGCCTTATTAGTCTGAAACAAAGATACTCGAAGTACGCTCATTCTGGCGAACCGCCGTATACCAGGCCGGCATGTACGGTGTGCAGGAGGGTCGGCGGCTAAAAGCCGCCCCCTGTCCTAATTGCCCGCGCTTTAGTAAGGGTTTTATTAAAAGTGCGGTATACATTATTTGCGCAATAACTTATCCTCAATACGGTCCTGGAGGTATATGCCCGTATATTTTCTTGCCGGGGTGCTCTCAAAAAGGCGCAAGCCTTCTTCGCGGCAGTGCGGGCAGGCATCCCGGGGGATAAAGATGGCCAGGATGTGCTGCCCCGCGTCGGTCTGGGAGTCAATTACTGACAGGCCGCTGCAATCAAGGCAAACTCTGGTTGTTTCCTGCTGGGTTTCTAACAGCCCTTCAGTATCGTAGAAGATGTTGCGGCTGCGCTTGATTTCCTTTTTGTCCAGGATATATTTTTCCCGCATCTCATCCCGGCGCTGCCAGGCCTGGTAGGTTTCGGCGCACGCTTTTTCGAGGTAGTCTTTAATATGGGCAGACTGGGATACTTTTTGCGAACTGTAGTCCGGCTCACGGATACCGGAATAATCAAGGCCTGCCATTGCCAGGATTATACCTAGATTTACATAGGGCAGGGCGCCTTCGATAGAATAGCCCCCCTCCAGCACGGCAATGTCCGGGTTGAGGCGGTCGTTTAGCACGGCGTAGCCCTGGGCGGAAAAACGCATATTGGTGATAGGGTCAGTATAATGATTGTCCTGTCCGGCGGAATTAATGATCAGGTCCGGTTTAAAATCTTCCAGTACCGGCAGGATGAAGTGATCCAGCGCGTATAGGAAGCCTTCTTCGCCGGTATTGGGGGGCAAAGGCAGGTTGAGGTTATAGCCATAAGCGTTAGGGCCGCCAAATTCGCCGGGAAAGCCGGTGCCGGGAAAGAGAGTACGCCCGTCCTGGTGGATGGAGATATATAGAGTGTCTTTATCATGCCAGTATATGTCCTGGGTGCCGTCACCGTGGTGGCAGTCAGTGTCAACAATAGCAATGCGTTTGTTGCCGTATTGGCGGCGGATGTATTCCACCATAATAGCTTCAATGTTGATGTTGCAAAAGCCGCGGGCGCCATGTACGATGCGGAAGGCATGGTGGCCAGGGGGTCGGACGATAGCAAAAGCTTTATCGACTTTACCCTCCATTACTGCCTCGGCAGCTACGATAGCCCCGCCAGCAGCAATTAAATGGCTTTCTGTAACCCGGGCGTTAACGTCGGGTACGCAGATATGGACTCGCTCTACGTCTTTTATTTCAGCAAGGCGCGGGCGAAATTCGTAGATGCCTTCAATATCGAGAAGGCCTTCTTCAAAAATCTGGTCCTGGGTATAGAGGAGACGTTCTTCCCGTTCCGGGTGGCTGGGGCTGATAGCCCAGTCAAAGGCCGGGAAAAAAACCAGGCCCAGACGATTGGCTGCTTTATACATGTTTTTCACTTCCTGACATGGGGGTGACCCCGGGTTTAACCTGGGCCTTCACCCTGATGTTCTTGCCGGTGGTAAAGAAACCGGAAACCATATTGAATGACTGTTCTTCTACTATTTCCAGTTCTGCTGCGGCAGCTGCCGGGTTCAGGCGCTGGAGGCGTTTTTTTAATATTTCCAGGGCCAGGCTGCGGGCCTGAACCAGGTTAAAGGTGGCGGGAATTTTTTGTTGCAACCCTTCTTCCGGTACAATCAGGGTGCCTTGTTCGGTATCGGCCAGCAGAGTAATTTCGGTAGTGGGAAGGCTCAGGGCAGCGCCGACGGCATTTGCTATTTCGGCTAAAGGAGGAACTTCTACTGGCAGGTCGAAAGCCGCTTCTAGATCGGCAGCCAGCGCTGCAGCAGGTGCGCCGATAGCGATGACCTGCCGGGGTTGCAGCTGCTTGTTATCCAGCACTTCGCGTATGGTATATACGGGCTGGCTATTAATTTCTGCCAGGAGGGCATGGCTTTTGGCTGCTATGCTAGCGGCCATTTGCTTTAATATTGTTGTAGCCATAGCTTTGGTCGATAGACCGCATGCCTTTCCCAGACTGGCAATAGCTTTCCTGGCAGCTGTTTTATCACCCAGGTCTAAACGCCCTAGCGCAATCAGGGCATCGGTGGGGGTGGGGCAGGGACCGCCCAGGGCACAGGCCGGTCCCTGGCGATCGGGCCCGATGCTTAAACGATTGCCGTCTGTCCTTAGGCAGCTGTCGCCGCCCAAACCCAGGGAATAGCTGTATAGGGCCCGCACCAGAGTGGGGTAGCCGGCCAGGGTTATACCCCGGGGTTCAAAAAGGGGAACACCGTCAGCCAGGAAGGCAATATCTGTAGTGGTACCGCCTATATCCAGGATGACGGCATCCTGCCTGACTGATGCCAGTGCCAGAGCTCCCATGATGCTGGCAGCCGGCCCGGAGAGGATTGTTTCTACTGGAAGGTTGCGAGAAGCTTGCAAGGACATGGTGCCTCCGTCAGCTTTCAATATATCGGGGGCGATAGGAAACTTTTTTTCTTGCCGGTATTTTTCTATAGCTGTTGCGAAAGCGTTATAGGTGGTGGCGACGGCGCTGTTTAAGTAAGCGGTATGGACACGCCGGGGAAAGTTTAGCCTGCCTGACAACCGGTGACCGAGGGTGATATAATCATAAACAGGGGAGAGGGTCTGTTTAATTCTTATTTCATGCTCCGGATTGCGGGTTGAAAATTTACCCACTATAGCCAGATGCTTTATCCCGGCAGCCTGCAACTTCTGATCGGCAGCTTTTATTTCAGTTTTTTTTAATGGGGCTGTTTGGCGTCCGCGGTGGTCAATTGCACCTGTTAGGATAAAGGTTCTGGCAGCATTGCTGAGCTGGCGGGCATTAAGGCCCGGTCCCGGTTCCAGCAACAACCCTACCGGACTGGTATTATTGCTAACAATAGCGTTAGTACAAACAGTAGTGCTTAGGTTAAGGCGTTCCAGACTTGGCGGGATTGGGCTACTTAATACTGCTTCCAGGGCTTTAGTAACGGTGCCGTGAAAATTTTCAGGGTCAGTTTCTATCTTACAATAGTGTTTTACTTCGCCGGCTTCGATTAAAACGGCATCAGTATGGGTTCCACCCATATCCAAACCTAAAAACATCTTCCTTGCCTCCTCCTATATTATTATTGTAGATTTTTATATCTGGAATGGCAAGGGAAACCGTCCGGAACCTGGCAGACCTGGCAGCAAAACCTAATAAAGAAAAAGTATAAACCGGGGGAAGTAGGCGTTGATACCACAAATTCAAACAGCAAAAGTGCGACGGAAAAGATCTAGTTATTACCTATCTGACCCTTTATTTGAAACTATTGCAGTTGTTACTATGTCATTGCTTGTAGGCATAATTGCCGGTGGGGGAGCCTACCTATTTGTTTTTGTAATCGATTTGCTTTACCATTTTTTTCATCAAGCGCTAGTTCCTTTGCAGCGATCTTTAAGCCCCAGTGTAGTAATTTTCTTGCCGGCATTGGGTTTAATTATTGTGGGGTTGCTCACCAATTATCTGGGGAGGCAAGTCAGGCACGGGGTACCGCAAATTTTAGAGGCAGTGGCTTTGCGGGGCGGGCGCATCAAACCTCTTGCTGGTCTGATAGGGTTTATTGCTCCGGCGATAGTTATCGGTTCTGATGGTTCTGCCGGCCAGATTGGGCCGATTGCCTTTATTGGAGCGGCTGCAGGTTCGCTGTTGGGGCAAATGGTGCGCTTGCGTGAAAAACATCTGACGTTGTTGTTGGCCTGCGGTGCTGCGGCTGGCATCGCTGCTATTTTGAAAGTTCCCATCGCCGGCGCTTTTTTTGGCATGGAAGTAGTATTAGGCAACTTTTCCATGGGAGCGGTAGTACCGCTGTTTCTGGCCGCTATTGCAGGTTTTCTGGTGCACATGTACCTTGGGGGAATAGAACCTTTTTTTGCCGTCCCGCCTTTGGTTTTTTCCAACCTGGCAGAAGTAATACTGGCGCTAGTGTTGGGTTTGTTTTCCGGTTTTGTTGCTCTTTGTTTTACCCGGGGGTTAACTTTCAGTGAGGATTTTTTTGAGCGCTGGCAGGTGCCTTTTTGGCTCAAAGCTTTGTTCGGCGGCACCCTGGTAGGCTTGCTGGGTTTGGCTTACCCTCAGGTTTTAGGGGTGGGTTACCCGGCCATGACCCAGGTGGTAAATGAACAGCTTCCGATGCTTACAGTCGCAGCCTTACTGATATGTAAATATATAGCTACCCTGGTTACCATTGGCGTCGGCGGTTCCGGTGGTGTTTTTGCTCCCTCCCTGTATCTGGGCGTGATGCTCGGTTTTATTTTTGGCAGCGGGATGCAAGTGCTTTTTCCCGGAGTAGTATTGCAACCCCAACTGTTTGCCCTGGTGGGGATGGGGGCTATTTTTGCTGCCGCTGCCCAGGCCCCTTTGACTGCTAGTTTGATAATTTTAGAGATGACGGGCAACTATGTTATTACAGCCGGCATTATGGCCGCTTGTGCTATTAGCTACTTAATCCACGGCAGTTTGATCCGGGATTCTATTTTTACGGCGAAACTGGGTAGCCAGGGCATTAACATATTGCGAGGGACAGATATTCGCCCGGCAGAGCGAATTCCTGTTACGGCGGCCATGAAGAAAATTGATACAATTTGGCCAGCTAATACTACGGTTGCCAGGGCCTGGCAGGCCCTGGCTGCAGGCGAAGCGACATACTTGATTGTGGCTGAAACCCGTAAAGGGGGGCCGGGAATAGCAACATTGCATAATATTCGCCGGGCGATGGAAAACGGGGATTATGGACGAACATTGGGTGAACTGGTCGACAGGGAAGCAATTGTTATGACAGTAGAGCAAGATTTAGATACGGCTATGCGCCTGTTTGCTTTCAATGAAGATACCAGCGTTCTGGTAGAAGATAATGAAGGGCGGCTGGTTGGCATTTTGAGTCAACAAGATGTCCTGCGGACTTATAGTTTAAAAACAATATGGAGTATGGAGCCAGTAC
>JAAYGJ010000011.1 GCA_012727745.1 Clostridia bacterium
CGGGTGGTTGTACCTGCGCTGGAAAAATATTGAGGTGAATAAGGTTATCGACCTGGTAGTACCGGGCATGGCTTTTGGTTACTTTTTGGTGCGCATCGCCAATATATTTAACCAGGAAGTTCTAGGGCGGACAACTGATTTTTGGTTTGGACGCTGGCCGGCGCAACTGGTAGGCTCGGCAATTGGCCTGATCCTACTGCTTCGCTATTTTTATGTACAGAGCAAAAACCCGCCTGAAGGGTATCAATTTTGGTCTTTTATTTTTTACCATCAGTTATTACGGGCTGTCTTTGAAGAAACTGTGCGCGAAATCCCTGTGGTACTGGGCAATTATATTGTTCCCGGCTGGGGGCTAGGGTTTTTTACCATGGTTCAAGTCGTAACACCTTTCATACTGCTACTTGCTTATTATTTTATGAGGCAATCACAGCGACGCGCCCGCAGTTTTAACCCATACCGTTATAAATATTGAGGTTTTTGGCAGTTAAAGCGGGGTTTTTGCTTTCCAGGCAAAAACCTCGCTTTTTTTTAAGGGCAGGAAATTCCAGGCGTAGGGAGAAAAGATGTCTTAGCAGCGTGATGAACTATAGCCGCAGGGAGGCAGGCTTACCGGAGGAGCCTTTGCCAGTGTGAACTGAGACGTTTCCAAATCTATTTTCAGGGGGGTTGCTTTTTGGAGTTGCGGATGGTCCTGGGAAGGGCCGGTTCTGGAAAGACTCGCTTATGCCTTGAGGAGGCCAGTACCCTGCTGCAACAAAGTGCGACTGGCCCGACTTTGGTTATCCTGACCCCGGAACAGGCTACTTTGCAGACGGAGCAGGACTTGCACCGTACAGTCCCCTACCCGGGGTTTAGCCGCTTGCAGGTATTAAGTTTTCGCCGCCTGGCCTGGCGGGTTTTACAGGAGGCCGGCGGTACTGCCCGGGCTCACCTGGGAGAAATGGGCAAGCGCATGGCCTTGCGAGCTATTTTAAACGAATGCAGCCATGATTTAACACTTTTTGCCCCCCTGGCGGGCAGCCCTGGTTTTATTGAACAGCTGGCCCATACGGTTGCGGAGTTTAAACTATATCGGGTTGAACCGGCTGATCTGGAGCAGGTACTGGAAGAATTCCGGCAGACCGGACGGGAAGATACAATTCTAGGGCGCAAAATCCATGACCTGTGTCTGATTTATAGCAAGCTAGAAGCTTACCTGGCAGGGCGCTATCTGGATCCTGACGACTATTTGAGTTTACTGGCTTCGCAATTGCCTGAAGCTGCTTTTATCAGGGGAGGGATGGTCTGGGTTGATGGCTTCAACGGTTTTACCCCTCAAGAGGAAGCAGTGCTGCAGGCTTTAATGCGAGTAACCTCCCAGGTAACGGTAACCCTTTGTCTTGATCCTGCCGCAAGAAACAAAATGCTGGGTGAAACCGAGCTTTTTCATCCCACCAACCAGACCTACCACCGTGTGCGCCGCCTGGCCTTGGAGGCAGGGATTAAGATTAGTCCCGACGTTCTTTTAAACGGCTCGCCGCCGCCTCGTTTTCAGGCTGCACCTGCTCTGGCTCACCTGGAAGCCAACTTTGGCCGCTGGCCGCTTAAAGCTTACAGACAAGTACCACAAGGTATCAGGCTGGTGGCAGCAGCTAACCGGCGGGTAGAAGTGGAGGCAGCAGCCCGGGAAATTATCCGCCTGGCACGGGAGGAAAAGCTGCGCTGGCGGCAGATGGCCATCCTGGTGCGGGATCTTGAACCTTACCAGGACCTGATAGAAAATACCTTGCGCGACTATAATATTCCCTTTTTTATTGACCGCCGTCGCCCGGTTGGTCACCACCCCCTAATTGAGTTAGTTAGGGCCGCCTGGGAGGCGGTGCTGGAAAACTGGCCTTACGGTCCTGTTTTTCGCTATTTGAAAAGCGATCTGGTCCCTGTGGCCCGGGATAAGATTGATTTGCTGGAGAATTATGTCC
>JAAYGJ010000150.1 GCA_012727745.1 Clostridia bacterium
AGGAGAAGAAGCGCCCCAGCGAGATAGCGAAGCTATTAGGCAAACACAAACGAACCATTGAACGGGAAATTGCCCTTGGAGGTGTTTACGGTTTGAGTCGAGCTCTTCCCTTATTGCCCCTGAGAGGGGTTATTGTTTTTCCACATACGGTAATCCACCTTGATGTTGGGCGGGAACGCTCGGTCAGTGCCATTGAAGATGCGATGCTTCATGAGCGGATAATCTTTCTGGCCACGCAAAAAAGAACCCAGGAAGATGACCCCGGGGAAGAGGACATTTTCACCACTGGTACTATAGCCGAGATTAAGCAGTTGCTAAAACTGCCTGGTGGTACTATTCGCATTCTGGTTGAAGGTATTGGCCGGGCTAAGATTATAAAATATATCAGCCACGATCCTTTTCTCAAAGTCGAAGTTGAAGAAACCGAGGAAGAAGTAGAGACTTCCAACGAAATTGAAGCACTAATGCGTTGTTTAATAAATGAGTTTGAAGTTTATGTGAAGATGTCCAAAAAAATACCACCGGAAACGGTGGTTGCCGTAGTTAACCTGGAAGAGCCAGGACGCCTGGCGGATGTAGTAGCTTCCCATCTTAATCTTAAACTTACAGACAAACAGACTGTGCTGGAAGCTGTTGATGTAAAAGAACGCTTGCAGATTCTCTGCGAGATTCTCGCCAAGGAGAAAGAAATCCTGGAATTGGAGCGCAAAATTAGTATGCGTGTCCGCAAGCAAATGGAAAAAAGCCAGAAGGAATATTACCTCCGTGAGCAAATGAAAGCCATTCTGAAGGAACTGGGCGATAAAGATGAACGAATGGCTGAGGTTGAGGAGTTAAGGAAAACTATTGCTTCGGTCAAGCTACCCAAGGAAGTCAGAGAACGGGCCTTGAAAGAGGTGGAAAGGCTGGAAAAAATGCCGCCTATGGTTGCCGAAGCAACTGTTGTCCGTAATTATCTGGATTGGCTTTTGGCGCTGCCCTGGCATAAACAGACCCGTGATCGGCTGGACATCAAAGTAGCAGAACGTATTCTTGATGAAGACCACTATGGTTTGCGAGAAGCAAAGGATCGTATTCTGGAGTACCTGGCCATTCGCAAGCTAGCTAAAAAGATGAAAGGTCCCATTATCTGTTTTGTGGGGCCACCGGGAGTGGGAAAAACTTCTCTGGCCAAGTCAATAGCGCGGGCTATGAAGCGCCAGTTTGTACGTATTTCCCTGGGCGGCATCCGGGATGAGGCCGAAATTCGCGGCCATCGTCGTACCTATGTGGGTGCTTTGCCGGGACGTATTATTCAGGGGATGAAACAGGCAGGGACTAAAAATCCTGTTTTTTTGCTGGATGAAATTGATAAGTTAAGCAGTGACTTTCGCGGCGATCCGGCTTCGGCTCTACTGGAGGTGCTGGACCCAGAACAGAATCATATGTTTAGCGACCATTACATTGAAGCTGCTTTCGATCTTTCCAAAGTAATGTTTATTACCACGGCCAATGTTGAGCATTCGATTCCGCGGCCTCTCCTGGACCGCATGGAAATTATCCGCCTACCAGGATATACTGAAGAAGAAAAGGTCAATATTGCTGCCAGGTATCTATTACCCAAACAGATTAAAGAACACGGGCTAAAAAAGCAACAGTTGGAGGTTTCGGAAAATGCTTTGCGGCGGGTGATCCGTGAATACACCCGGGAAGCGGGGGTTCGCAACCTGGAACGGGAAATTGCTACCATATGTCGCAAGACAGCCCGTGATATAGTCAGTGGCAAAACCAAAGCGGTTAAGATCAAAGTCAGCAATGTAGACCAGTATCTAGGTATCCCCCGTTACCGGCACACCGGCGCCCTGCAGACGAAAGTGACGGGAGTTGCCAACGGCCTGGCCTGGACAGAAACAGGGGGGGAAGTACTAAATATTGAAGTATCGACTTTAAAAGGTAAAGGTAATCTCACCCTGACCGGGAAGCTGGGCGACGTTATGAAAGAGTCTGCTTATGCCGGTTTTAGCTACATTCGTTCCCGTGCCTCCGAGTTTAATTTAGAAGAGGATTTTCACGAGAAGTATGACCTGCATATTCATGTACCTGAAGGAGCTATCCCTAAGGATGGTCCTTCTGCCGGCATTACCATGGCTACCGCTATGGCTTCAGCTCTTACCGGTAGGTTAGTAAAGAGCGAACTGGCTATGACAGGAGAGATTACCCTTCGGGGTCGGGTTTTACCTGTAGGCGGTATCAAGGAGAAAGTTTTAGCGGCTCACCGTGCCGGGATTAAGACCATAATATTGCCCCGGGAGAATGAAAAAAATTTGGAGGATATACCTGCCAATATCCGGCGTAAGATAAAATTTGTTTTGGCAAGCCATATGGATGAGGTGCTAGAGGAGGCATTAGGCGAAAAGGTATCAGAGGGAGTATAAAGCGACCTGCTCCTGATATTATTTCAGAAGGGTTTGCATTAGCATTCGACAGCACTTGACAGTAGTAATATATAATCGGTAAGATAGGACGGTAGGGATTGCCATTACCGGCTTATTTCCCCCTGTCCGTACGGACGGACGGGGATTTTTTGTAACAAGTTGTCCTGCGCAGAGTGCATTATGGCGTATGAAAATTGCGGGCTGGCAGTATTCTGGAGCTAGTTAAGCGGTTGAGGCGGTAGATATTTGCAAAAGCAGTTAATGGCTGGTGATATAGCACCACAAAAATAGCTATTTTGAACCTTATTTTTTAGAGTTATATTTTAAAAGAACGAAGGAGGCTAGTAACGGCAATGACTGAGACCTTGAGCAAGGTCTACGATCCCCGGGCAGTAGAAGAAAAGTGGTATCGTTACTGGAGCGAAAGGGATCTTTTTCGCGCAGATCTACCGGCAGCAGACCAGGCTATTTTTAGCATAGTTATGCCGCCTCCAAATGTAACTGGCAGTCTGCATCTGGGCCATGCCCTGAACAATACCCTCCAGGATATCTTGATCCGCTGGCACCGGATGCGGGGTGAGGCGACTCTTTGGATGCCCGGTACTGACCATGCCGGGATCGCTACCCAGGCTCGGGTAGAGGAAGAACTGGCAAAAGAAGGTTTAAATAAATATGACCTGGGCCGGGACAAGTTTTTGGCGAGGGTTTGGGATTGGAAGCACCAGTATGGTGATAAGATTACCAGACAGTTACGATTGCTGGGTTGTTCCTGTGACTGGAGCCGGGAACGTTTGACTATGGATGAAGGTTGTTCCCGGGCAGTGCGGGAGGTTTTTGTGCGCCTTTATGAAAAAGGGCTTATTTATCGGGGAAACTATATTATAAATTGGTGCCCCCGCTGTCAGACTACTATTTCTGATATTGAAGTGGAACATGAAGAGGAAAAAGGTAGCCTCTGGCATGTCCGCTATCCCTTCAAGGACGGCAGCGGCGAAATTGTGATTGCTACCACCAGGCCAGAAACTATACTGGGGGATACGGCGGTAGCTGTGAATCCCGAGGATAAACGCTACCAAGATGTGGTTGGTAAAATCTTGATTTTACCTTTGGTTAACCGGGAGATACCCGTAGTGGCCGATAGCTATGTGGATCCCGAGTTTGGTAGCGGTGCGGTAAAGATAACCCCGGCTCATGACCCCAACGACTTTGAAGTGGCGTTGCGCCATAACTTAGAATCGATCACTGTCATCGGGAAAGATGCGGTGATGACTGAAGAGGCCGGCCCCTATGCGGGCATGGATCGATATGCCTGTCGGAGGCAAATTGTTGCTGACCTTGAGGCCCAGGGCTTCCTTGTAAAGGAAGAAGAATACAGCCATGCTGTAGGCCACTGTTACCGCTGCGGCACAATTATTGAACCGCTGGTATCACCCCAGTGGTTTGTCCGCATGGCACCGCTTGCTGCGCCGGCTATTAAGGCAGCGCAGGAAGGAAAAGTCCGTTTTGTGCCAGAACGCTTTACCAAGGTTTATCTTAACTGGTTAGAAAATATTCGTGACTGGTGCATTTCACGGCAGCTCTGGTGGGGTCACCGTATACCTGTCTGGTATTGCCAGCAGTGTGGTGAGGAGATTTGCAGTTTAGAAGAGCCACAGGAGTGCCCGGCTTGTAGCAGTACTGCGCTGGAACAGGATCCTGATGTGCTGGATACATGGTTTAGCTCAGCTCTCTGGCCTTTTTCTACTATGGGCTGGCCCGAGCAAACACCGGAACTGGAGCATTTTTATCCCACCTCGGTACTGGTCACTGGACGCGATATTATCTTTTTCTGGGTAGCCAGGATGCTCTTCATGGGTCTGGAGTTTATGGGGCAGGTGCCTTTTCGTGAGGTTCTGATTCATGGTCTGGTGCTGGATGCTCAGGGGAGGAAAATGAGCAAGTCACTGGGCAACGGCGTTGACCCAATTGAGGTTATTGAGCAATACGGAGCCGATACCTTAAGATTTATGCTGGTTACAGGTAATACTCCGGGTAATGATTTACGTTTTCACCCTGAACGCCTGGAGGGTACGCGCAATTTTGCCAACAAAATATGGAATGCAGCCCGTTTTGCTCTTATGAATCTGAACGATTTTGAGCCTGTTTCCCTCAAACGGGAGGATTTAACCCTTGCTGATCGTTGGATATTGAGCCGCTTAAACCGGCTTATCCGCGAGAGCTCAGCAGGCCTGGAAAACTATGAAATTGGCGAAGTGGCACGCCTGCTCTATGAATTTTTCTGGGGCGAATTCTGCGACTGGTATATTGAGTTGATTAAACCCCGTCTCTATGGTAAAGATGAACAGGCCCGGGCGCTAGCCCAGAACGTGTTGGTAGAGGTTCTGGGTAAAAGCTTGCAATTGCTGCATCCCTTTATGCCCTTTATTAGTGAAGAAATATGGCGGCATTTGCCAGGCGACCGGGATAGCATCATGATCAGCTCCTGGCCGCAGGCTGTAACCGACTGGGACGACAAAGAGGCCGAAGATACTATGGAGCTGGTGATGGCAGTCATCAGGGCTATTCGTAATCTCCGCAGTGAAATGAATGTACCGCCGGGACGCCTTGCCGAGGTGGTGTTGTTTACTCCAGATTCTCGCTCCCGCCAGGTATTACAGCGAGCAGCTTCTTACCTGGAGGTCCTGGCAGCAGTCCGGCCGTTGCATTTTATGGGTGATTTGCAGCAGGCACCAGCCCGGGCTGCCACGGCGGTTACTACCGGCGTGCAGATATTTTTACCGCTTGCTGGCTTAATAGATCTGGAGAAAGAACAGGCCCGCCTGGAAAAAGAGTTGCAAACTACCAGGGCAGAACTGCAAAAAGTAGAGAAAAAGTTAAGCAACAGTGCTTTTCGTGCCAAAGCACCGGCTGATATTGTAGCCAAGGAAGAAGCCAAGGCCGCTGAAATGCAGACAAAAATAGCGACCCTCAGCCAGCGTTTGAGTTACCTCCAGGGGTAATATACACTGTGCCTGAAATCAGGCTTTCGATACATTTCAATCAGGAGGTCCTCTGGTTTGACCTACGCGCAGGCTTTGGGATTTTTACAGCAGCTGGCCCAGTTTGGCTATAACTTTGGTCTGGAACGAATTAAAGAGCTGTTGCGCCGGGCTGGCTCACCCCAGCAAAAGTTAAAGGTAATCCATATCGGCGGTACCAACGGCAAAGGTTCAGTAGCAGTAATGGTTAACGCCATTTTACAAAAAGCTGGTTACCGGGTTGGCCTTTTTACCTCGCCGCACCTCCATTCCTACACTGAACGTATCCGTATCAACGGTGCTGCCATTTCCGAAACAAAAATGGCAGCACTTATTGAATGGTTTAAACCAATGTTGCTGGCAATGGTGAAGGAAGGCTATGAACATCCAACCGAATTTGAGGTACTTACAGCTCTTGCTCTTAAATACTTTGCCGACGAGAAAGTTGACCTGGTAGTACTGGAGGTTGGCCTTGGGGGTACAATAGATTCCACCAATGTTATAACCTATCCTCTGGTAAGCGTTATCACCAATGTGGGCAAGGACCATATGCAGTATTTGGGTAATACTATTACAGCTATTGCCAGGGATAAAGCCGGCATTATCAGGGAACACGGTATTGTCATAACGGCTGCTCACCACCCCGAAGCCCTAGCGGTAATAAGCCAGATTTGCGCGCAAAAGGAAGCTACCCTGTACCGGGTTGGCCAAGATATTACCTGGCAACAGCAGTACCTGTCTCCTTCAGGGGGTGTGTTTAACTACCAGGGCTTACTGAATAGTTATACTGGCCTCAAGATATCTTTACCGGGCAGACATCAGCTGGAGAATGCTGCTACTGCAGTTGCTGTTATTGAAGCCGCTGTACTCCACCACGGACTTAAAGTAAATAGCAGCTGCATCCGCCATGGTCTTGCCTCAGCAAAATGGCCGGGCCGTTTAGAAATTGTACACCGCCAACCCCTAATTATCCTTGACGGTGCCCATAATTATGATGGAGCTACAAGTTTACGCCGGGCTCTGGAGGAAGTGTTTGTTTACAATAATTTAATCTTGGTCATTGGCATGCTGGCTGATAAAGAACGGGAAAAGGTGGTAGCGCTGCTGGCACCTCTGGCAGCAGCCGTAATCGTTACCAGGCCTGATAACCCCCGGGCCGGAGACTGGCAATCTCTGGTGGGTGTTGCCAGGGGCTTTGTGGAGCAAGTGGAAGTCATTGCGAATATTTCCGCAGCCTTGAGCCGGGCTCTGGCCCTGGCTGCAAAGACTGACCTGATCTGCGTGACCGGGTCCTTATATACGATTGCCAGTGCTAGGGAATGGTTTATGAAGCAAAACAAAGAGGAATTTGCTTCACAATAGCGAATACTGATCCAGAGCCTTTGTGAATATAATAATTAGCTTTCAAGGGGGTAGGTCGGGTGAAGACCCTTAAGATTCCCGAGGCAACTATTATTCGGCTCTCAGTATATTCCCGTTATCTGGCGCAGGTGGACAGACAAGGAGTAGTTACTATTTCTTCCGGCCAAATAGCTGCAGGCACTGGGGTTAGCCCAGCTCAGGTAAGGAAGGATCTAGCTTATTTTGGTGAATTTGGCACCCGGGGTGTAGGCTACAGCGTTAAGGACCTTTACTGGCATCTAATTAAAATCCTGGGGCTTAATACTATTTGGTCAGTAGTAATTATTGGTGCCGGCAACCTGGGAACAGCTCTTACCATGTATGGTGGCTTCCGAGAACGGGGCTTCAAGGTGGTAGGAGTTTTTGACAATGCTCCTGACAAAATAGGTTCGTATTTAAACGGTCTTGAGATATATCCTATGGAACGAATGAAGGAAGTTATTGACAGGGATAAGGCTCAAATCGCGATTATAGCTGTGCCGGCTGAGGCGGCTCAGGCAGTTGCGGATGAACTGGCCGAGACCGAGATTAAGGCCATATTAAATTTTGCTCCCCGGGTGTTGAACATACCCAGCCATATTGAACTGCGTAACGTTGATCTCTCGGTCAATCTGGAAATTTTAACTTTTAACCTGGCCTCTCGTCGCTCGCTAAAAACCGGCAAATAGCTTAAGACAGAATTTAGCAAGGATAGGATGGGTTTCTGGTGACCAGGTTTATTTTGGCTTCAGCCTCGCCCCGGCGCCGTGATTTATTGCGCCAGCTGGGTCTAGATTTTGAGGTTTGGCCCAGCCAGTTGGAGGAGAGCAATTTTAGCGAATTATCGCCGGCTATGCGGGTAGAAGCCCTGGCGTTGGCTAAAGCAAAAGCTGTTGCTGCCGTTGTGTCGCAGGAGGTTCTGGTTATTGGTGCCGATACTATTGTAGTTTATCAGGGCGAGGTTCTGGGCAAACCGGCTTCAGCCACCGAGGCTGAAGCGATGCTGGCTTTGTTAAGCGGCAAGACGCATACTGTTTATACCGGGGTAGCTCTGGTTCGAGCTCCCGGCGGCGAGGGGAAGTCTACCCACGCTAGCACCGAAGTGACCTTTAGACACTTGTCGCCACAGGTAATATCTAGCTATGTTGCTACCAGGGAGCCTATGGATAAAGCCGGTGGCTATGGTATCCAGGGGCGCGGGGCGTTATTAGTAGCAGGAATTAAGGGCGATTATTCCAATGTAGTTGGTCTGCCCTTGGTTAAGCTTGCCGAATTAATGGAGCAGTTTGGGGTTAATATTTGGGGAGAGGTCGGTTGTGACGCCAAAACAGGGTTACACAATTAAAGAAATGCCCCCTGACTCGCGACCCCGGGAACGGCTGCAGGAAGCCGGAGCTAAGGCCCTGTCAAATGCTGAATTGCTGGCCATACTGCTCCGTACTGGGACCAGGTCAAAGACGGCTCTTGAATTAGCCCACAACCTTCTTAATCGTCCGGAAGGGCTTCGTTACCTGGCCGAAGCTTCTCTGGAGGAGTTGCAGAAGCAAAAAGGTATCGGCCTGGCTAAGGCAGCTCAACTTAAAGCTGCCCTGGAACTGGGGCGGCGGTTGGCGGCTTTTTCCTTGTCACGAGCGGTTATTAAAAGCCCTCAGGATGTTGCCAATTTGCTTATGGATGAAATGCGTTATCTTGACCGGGAATATTTTTGTACCATTTCACTTAATACTAAAAACCGGGTACTGGGGATAGATAACGTTTCCATTGGAAGTCTCAACTCTTCACTCGTCCACCCGCGAGAAGTTTTTAAGAATCCAATCCGGCGCAGTGCAGCAGCTATTATTCTAGTTCACAATCACCCCAGCGGCGATCCGGAACCCAGCAGGGAGGATATCCAGGTGACCCGGCGTTTGATGGAAGCAGGTCAACTCCTGGGGATAGAGGTTTTAGACCATCTGATTATAGGTGATGGTAGCTTTATTAGTCTCAAAGAACAAAATATTTTTTGAATGGCTGTCAAACTTAACCATTTGCTCTCTATTTTCGCGATATAATATAATTAGGTCGAGCTATACGAGCTAACGAGGAAGGAGACAAATACATGATCTTTGCCAGGGATCTGGGGATTGACCTGGGTACAGCCAATACCCTGGTTTATGTTCGCAATAAAGGCGTTATCATGCGAGAACCCTCGGTGGTAGCTATTGAACGCTCCAGTGGCAATGTGCTGGCTGTTGGGGAGGAGGCCAAACGCATGATTGGCCGTACTCCAGGCCATATTGTAGCTATTCGCCCTTTAAAAGACGGAGTTATTGCTGATTTTGATGTTACTCAAAGTATGTTAAAGTATTTTATCGAGAAGGCCGTTTCCAAAGGGTTTTTAGTGCGCCCCCGGGTTGTAATCGGTGTGCCTTCAGGGGTTACGGCTGTGGAAGCCCGGGCGGTTAAGGAAGCAGCTTTTCAGGCGGGAGCCAAGGAAGCCCACCTGGTGGAGGAGCCTATGGCAGCAGCAGTCGGTGCCGGACTGCCGGTCTATGAACCGACAGGCAACATGATCGTAGATATAGGCGGCGGCACTACGGAAGTAGCTGTTATTTCCCTTGGTGGAATTGTTACCAGCCGTTCGATCCGGGTTGGCGGCGATGAAATGGACGAAGCAATAGCCCAGCATATTAAGCGCACTTATAATTTGATGATCGGGGAACGGACGGCAGAAGAGATCAAAATTGAACTAGGGGCAGCTTATTTCGGTAATGGTGAGGAAGATTCGGCGCGTAAAGAGCGTGTTTATAGTGTCCGGGGTCGGGATCTGGTAACAGGTCTGCCCAGGACAATAGATATTAAAGCTACAGAAATCCAGGAAGCTCTGTCAGAACCGGTGAATGCAATAATGGAAGCGATTAAAATTTGCCTGGAAAGAACTCCCCCCGAACTGGCAGCTGATCTCATGGATCGGGGCATTGTCCTGGCCGGCGGCGGTTCCTTGCTCTGGGGATTGGACCGCCTGGTAAGCCAGGAAACAGGAATGCCCGTAAATATGGCGGAAGACCCCTTGACGGCCGTAGCTGTGGGAACCGGAAAAATGCTGGATAATATCGAGGTGCTTAAACGTTTGCAGGCACACCGCTAAGTTAGAGGGAGTGAGAAACTTTTGAGCCGCTGGTGGGGGAAGCTCATTTCCCTGGCATTGTTATTACTTGCTCTAACCAGCTTGTTTGGGGTCATGCACTGGACGGCTCCGGAGAGGGGCCGTTTGAGTTTTATTGAAATTGGCTTGCGTGATGCCATGGCGCCGCTTGTCAGAGGCCTTGCTCTAGTAGTGAATACTACCGAAGGGTGGCTGGCTAAGGTTAAGGACTATGGCCGCCTGCAGGCTGAGAATGAGGCTTTACGACGGCAGATAGCTGAACTAAAAGCTGCCAATGTAAGGATGGAAGAATACCGGCTGGAAAATGAACGTTTGCGCGAGTTGCTTAAATACAGCGAGGAAAACAGTGATAGATTTGATTTAACGGTAGCCCCGGTTATAGGTCGTAGCCCTTCTAACTGGTATAACACTATTACCCTTGGCCTCGGCTTCATGGCAGGCCTGCAAAAAGGGCAAGTTGTGCTTACCCATCAGGGAGTAGTAGGACGTATTATTGCTACTACTCAGTATACGGCTGAAGTTCTTCTTATTCTTGACCGGGAGGGTGCTCTGGGTGCTATGGTGCAAGTCAATCGGACACCCGGCATTGTTGAGGGTAGCCCTGACTATCCCGGTTATTTACAGATGGTGCGTATTTCCCGCGATGCGCCGGTGCAGGAGCACCATCTGGTGGTTACTTCAGGATTGGGTAGTGTCTTTCCCAGAGGTTTATTAATTGGTACAGTAGTTAAAATTATTTACGAACCTGATGGTTTAATGAAACGGGCTATTATTGCCCCTTCAGTAGATTTTGACCGCCTGGAAGAAGTAATGGTGATTACCGGTTTCAGGGAGGGGAGTTTGGATGCAGCTACTGGGGCTGATAGTTTTAGGCCTGGCAGCACTAGTACTGGAGGCGACCCTGTTACCGGTTTTTAAACTAGCCGGGATTAAACCGGATCTGCAAATTATATTCTTAAGCATTTATGCTTTATTAAGAGGCAAATCCCAGGGGGCCGGCCTGGGTTTTATCTATGGTTTGCTGGAGGATGTCTACCTGGGCAGATATATAGGTTTAAATGCCGTGAGTAAAATGATTGTCGGTTACTTTACCGGCTTTAGCAAGAACCGTCTGAACGAGAAAAACTGGTTAGTACCAGGCTTGCTGGCTTTTGGGGCTACTATTGGACAGGGCCTGCTGGTATTGCTACTGGGACGGATTATTGGCTTTAATTATCCCTGGCGGGCTGGCCTGCTAACTATTATTTTGCCCATGTCTTTATACAATGGCGGTTTAGCTGTATTGGTTTATGGTTTTTACCAGGGGGGAATTACATGGGTAAACCGGAGAAAGAAGGTTGGCAGCCAAAGCTAAACAGGCGCCTTACCGGTTTCCTGACCGTAATCATATTTATCTTTATTATTTTAACAGCAAGACTTTTTTTCTTGCAGGTGCTTAATGCCCAAAAATTTAGCAAACAGTCCAGTGAAAACAGGATCCGCATTAACCCTATCGAAGCCCGGCGAGGGGATATTCTTGATCGTAACGGTGAAATTATGGTTACCAGCCAACCGGTTTTTGTTATCAGTATCCGTAAAGTACCGAACATGGACTTAGATGAAGTTGTTAATAATCTGGCAACCATATTAAATGATCCCGAATTAACACCTGAAGTTATTAAAAGTCTTATTGAAAAAAACCCTTTTCAATACGAAGCAACTGAAATAAAAAGAATTGTGGCCACAGATCCCCGGGCGCCTACAATTATCGCTACCCTGGAAGAACACCGCCGGGATTTACCGGGGGTAACCATTACCGAAGAACCTCAGCGTTATTATCCTTATAGTTCTCTGGCCGGTCATGTTCTGGGTTATATTGGCCAAATTAGCCCCCAGGAACTTGAAATTCGCAAAGAAGATAATTATGCCCTTAATGATAAAATTGGCAAGAGCGGTATTGAAAGTTTTCTCGAATATAGCAATGATGAGGGGCTGGAAATGGGCCTGCGCGGCAAAAAGGGCGCCCAGCAGGTGGAGGTGGATGCTTTTGACCGTAAAGTGCGGGACTTGGTAACCTTACCGCCTACTCCGGGCGATACTGTTCAGTTGACTATTGATTTAAAATTGCAGCAAGTCCTGGAAAGTGCCATGGACCAGGTAATTGAGAACGTACGCAAACAAAATCCCAAAGCCGGTGGGGGAGCAGCAGTAGTCATCGATGTAAAAACTGGTGCCATCCTGGCCATGGCCAGCAAGCCGGACATCAATCCCAATGATTTTGTTGACGGCAGTTATGGTAAGAAACAGGATTACTATAATAATCCTGATCCCCGCGTTAAACCTTTGTTCAATCGCGCCATTCAAGGTGCTTACCCGCCAGGTTCTGTTTTTAAACCCATCACGGCCATAGCGGCCCTCGATAGCGGCGCAGTCAAGCCTACCGATACTGTCAATGATCGGGGCGGTTATTGGAAGCCTGGCGGAGTGAATTGCTGGGCAGTACACGGGGTGGTTGATCTTTACCGGGCGATGGCAGTTTCTTGCAATACTTATTTCCAGTGGGCTGGTGAGGTAACTGGAATTGAAAAGATTAGTGAGGTAGGCCGGCAATTTGGTCTGGGCCAGCCAACCGGCATTGTGGGACTGCAGGGAGAAAACGCAGGTATCCTTCCTTCGCCGCAGTGGAAAAAAGAGACTTTTGCTCCTTACTGGGACAAATGGCTTAAAAACAGAAAAGCAGAAATTGAAAAGAAATATGCCGACTTGCTGGCTAAAACTACTCCTCAGGAAACTAACAAACTGCTCAAACAAAAAGAAAGCGAGCTAAACCAGGTGCAAGCTCGGTACCAGATTAATTATAACTTTGATACTACCTGGCAGCCTTTTGATACTTATAATACTTCAATAGGACAGGGAGCGAATAACTTTACCATAATTCAGCTGGCAAATTATGTTGCTACCCTGGCCAATGGCGGGACTCGTTGGCGGCCTTACTTGGTTCAACGGGTTGTTGGTGCCGACGGGACGCTGAAAAAAGAGTACTACCCTGAAGTCGTTGCAAAAGTAACTGTATCGGAACAGGCTATGGCGGAGGTGCGGCGGGCCTTGCTGCAGGTAACCCAGGGTGAGGGCACAGCCAGCTTTCTGTTCAGGGATTTCCCACCAGAAATTCGAGTTGGAGCCAAAACTGGTACAGCCCAGACAGGCCTGGCAGGTGACGATAAAACGAAAGATTTCTATGGTACTTTTATTGCTTTTGCCCCTTATGACGATCCCCAGATTGCCTTTGCTGGTATGATTGAATATGCCAGACACGGGGGCGATAGCGCCGGCATAGTGGCCCGGAATGTGTTTGCTCAGTATTTTGGCCTTTACGATATCTTAAACAAACCGTTTTACGGCATCGCAGTGGAATAATGTACCAGCTTGTCTATATTTGCTGAGATTACAGGGAAAAAGACACCATTTTTTTCCTCTCGGAGGAAGGATTTAACTGCTTGGTGTAGAAGAAATTAGAATAAGCCGAAGCGGATTTTGCCGCCCGGGATCAAGGAGGAGGACATATGGGTGTTTTCTTCAATTGAAGACCAGAACCGGGCAGGCGCCCCTCAAAATATGTTGCCCCTGGCTGCCGGATCAAGGTTAAATAAAGGCAAACCTACTTACCTGATTTGTCGGACCGTGCGTTCCGGGCAAAGGTTCGAGTATCCTGGCAATGCAGTGGTCATGGGGGATATTCACCCGGGTGGAGAGGTTGTGGCCAGTGGCCATGTAATAGTAATGGGGACACTAAAAGGGGTAGTCCATGCTGGGGCTGAGGGTGACGAAAATGCAGTAGTTCTGGCTTTTCGTCTCCAGCCCATCCAGTTACGAATTGCGGGCTATATTACCAGAGCCCCGGATAATGAGGGTGATTTTGATTCGGGAGAACCGGAGATTGCCCGGGTACAGGATGAGGCAATTATAATTGATAAGTACCATCCCGGCACCGAAAAGCGTTGGCTAACAAAAAGCTTGAAGCAAGAAGAGGTGGAGCAAAATGGGTGAAGTGATTGTCATCACTTCCGGTAAAGGCGGGGTTGGTAAAACTACTACTACAGCCAACCTTGGCGCCGGCCTGGCCAGTTTGGGCAAGAAAGTGGTCTTAGTCGATACCGATATAGGTTTAAGGAACCTGGACGTGGTTATGGGACTGGAAAATCGGATTGTATATGACCTTGTTGATGTAGTTGAGGGACGTTGCCGGTTAAAACAGGCCTTAATTAAGGATAAGAGGTTAGAAAGCCTTTATCTTTTACCTGCTAACCAGACCCGGGACAAATCAGCCATAAACCGCCAACAGATGATTAAACTTACAGAACAGTTACGGGAGGATTATGACTTTGTTTTAATTGACTGTCCGGCAGGTATTGAAGGCGGTTTTAAGAATGCTGTTGCCGGCGCTGAACAGGCCCTGGTGGTAACTACACCGGAAGTGGCAGCAGTGCGGGATGCCGACAGAATTATTGGCCTGCTGGAAGCAGATGATGTGGAAGCACTGCGTTTGATTATTAACCGTTTGCGGCCGGATATGGTCCGCAAAGGTGATATGATGGATATTGAGGATATCATGGAGATTTTAGCAATTGATCTTCTGGGAGTAGTACCGGAGGATGAGTATATTGTTGTCTCCACTAACCGGGGTGAGCCTGCGGTTTTAGGCGGGCATTCCAAGGCCGGTCAGGCCTACCATAATATTTCCCGACGCCTTTTAGGAGAAGAGGTACCTTTCTTAAATTGGGAAACTGGCAACGGTATTATGGCCAGATTAAAAAGATTGATTGGTTTAGGTTAAGGAAGGGGGCGAACCTGGGGTGTTAGAATTTTTACTACGTTTTTTTGGGCGGGAAGGCACCAGTAAGAAAGTGGCAAAAGAACGCCTGCGCCTGGTTCTCGTTCATGATCGCATAGGAGTGTCGCCCCACCTGCTGGAAGCTTTGAAGAATGATTTAATGAACGTTATTTCGGAGTATCTGGATATTGACGATAAGGGTTTTGAGGTTAATTTAACTCAGGAAAATGATTCTGTTGCCTTGGTGGCCAACATACCAATCATAAAAGTTAAGCGCAATGTTAAAATAAGTGAAGAGAAAGCAATTTAAATTCTCCCTAATCCCTCCGGGTAAACCGGGGGG
>JAAYGJ010000151.1 GCA_012727745.1 Clostridia bacterium
ACAGTATCCGCATGAAACGGCAGGAGCGGGAAGAGTATGTAGATATTGTAGTTAATATATTAAAGGAAAAATTGGCTGAAAGCGGTATCAAGAGCGATATTCAGGGCCGGCCCAAGCATTTTTACAGCATTTATAATAAAATGGTCAAACAGGGGAAGGAATTAAGCGAGATTTACGACTTGTTTGCTGTCAGGGTGATAGTCGATACTGTTAAAGACTGTTATGCAGTCCTGGGCATAATCCATGCCCTGTGGCTGCCTATCCCCGGGCGTTTCAAGGATTATATCGCTATGCCCAAGCCCAACATGTATCAATCTCTCCATACAACTGTTATCGGTCCTAACGGTGAACCTTTTGAGATTCAAATCCGCACCTGGGACATGCATCGCACGGCAGAGTATGGCATTGCAGCTCACTGGCGTTATAAAGAGGCGACCGCGACCGGCAACTCGGACAAAGAGTTCGAACAAAAATTGACCTGGTTGCGTCAGCTCCTGGACTGGCAGCGGGAGATGCGCGATCCGGGAGAGTTTATGGAAACTCTGAAAACTGACCTGTTTTCTGACCGCGTTTATGTTTTTACGCCAAAGGGTGATGTGGTAGAATTACCTGCCGGTTCGGTGCCTATTGACTTTGCCTACCGGGTGCATACCGATGTGGGCCACCGTTGCACCGGCTCACGGGTTAATGGGCGGATTGTTCCCCTGGATTATCAGCTAAAAACAGGGGACATTGTGGAAATACTGACAACCAAGGGCAGCCGACCCAGCCGTGACTGGCTGCATTTAGTCAAAACCTCCCAGGCCAAGAACCGTATCCGCCAGTTTTTCAAAAAAGAGGAACGGGAGAAAAACCTGGCTCGGGGCCGGGAATTGCTGGAACGGGAATGCCAGAAACAGGGCTTTGATCCGGAAGAAGTCCTCAAACCGGCTTTTTTGCAGGAAGTGACGCGCAAATTTAACCAGTCAAGCCCGGAGGACCTCTATGTCTTAATCGGCGATGGTGTTATTACTCCGTTCCAAGTACTGGGGCGCCTGAAGGGCGAAGAAGAACCCCCGGCTGCGGAAAAAGTTAAATCGCTGATGCGTCCCTGGAGCGGCTACGGCAAACCTTCTCATGGCGTTCGGGTAAAAGGGGTAGACAACCTGGATGTTCGCCTGGCTCATTGCTGCAACCCTTTGCCCGGCGATGCAATTATTGGTTATATTACCAGAGGGCGGGGAGTGACGGTCCATCGCAGCGACTGTCCCAATATCAACCACCACCGTCAGTTAGAAAAAGAACGGATTATAGAAGTTGCCTGGGATGCAGAAGCAGAAGCTACCTACCAGGTGCATATTGAAGCCCTGGCGCTGGATCGGGCCAACCTGGCTATAGAGATAATGGCGGCCGTAATGGATACCAAAACTATAATTAATTCGGTCCATGCCCGGGCGACGAAAAACGGCCAGGCTCTGGTCGACTTAAAGCTGGAAATCCGCAGCCTGGAGCATTTGCAGTATATCCTGGCAAAAATTAAACGGATTCGCGACGTTCTGGAAGTAAGGAGGGTCGTACCCAGCTAAAATGGATTTTTGGGACTTAAGACGCTAATTTGGGCAAGAAATTCTAGAGTCGCACGGTATTTTATGCTAAACTGAAAGGCAGGTATCTGGATGCGGGCAGTAGTTCAGCGGGTTAAAAAAGCCCGGGTGACGGTAGCCGGGCAGGAAGTGGGGGCTATTGGCCCCGGTTTGGTGGTATTCTTAGGAGTAGCTGCAGGTGACGATGACAGCGCGGTTAATTATCTGGCGGATAAGGTTGCCAATCTGCGTATCTTTGCCGATACTAAAGGTAAAATGAACCTGTCGCTGCAAGATGTCGGTGGCGAAGTGCTGGCAATTTCCCAGTTTACCCTCTACGGTGACTGCCGTAAAGGGCGCCGGCCCAGTTTTAGCGCCGCCGCCCCGCCAGAATTAGCTATAAAGCTTTACCAGCGTTTTGTTTCAGCCCTGGCAGCCCGGGGGCTTAAAGTGGCTACCGGGCAATTCCAGGCCAGCATGCTGGTGGAATTGACCAACGATGGTCCGGTGACGATGTTGTTGGACAGTGACCGTTTATTTTAAATTTTAATAAGAAAAATTGCTTCGTGCCGCTATTAATCTTTTCCCGGAGGAGGTTTTTGCCGTGCTGCTTAAAACTCTGGTAGTAGGACCTATTGCCGCCAATTGCTACTTGCTGGGCTGCCCGCAAACAGGCGAAGGAGCTGTTATTGATCCCGGCGATGAAGCTGAAAAAATCCTCCAGGCAGCCCAAGAGGCAGGCTTAAAAATACGTTACATAAT
>JAAYGJ010000152.1 GCA_012727745.1 Clostridia bacterium
ATTCCAAAACGTACTGGTTAGAGTAAACCCCAATTACAAACTTGAGTTCCATGTGGATACCGATGAAGCTAATGCAGCTTTATTAAATAATAACGACATGGTTCAGGTTTTACGACCCGTGCAGAATCAACAGGTAAGCAAACTAAGAGTAGGCTAATACTAAAATATAATTGCTATGAAGATTATAAAAGCTCCTTTTCGTGAGGAGCTTTTTATTTTGCAACTTGCCCTTATAACCTGGCTGCAAAATAATCCTGACCTTCTTTTCCTTGACACAGAATTCTTGTCTAAATAAAATAGAATATATTACATATGTGAAAGAAATTTTTATCATTATTTGCAAATGTAATTTGTTGCCACAATCTGAGAGATGAAATCCACCGTGTATTATTTACACGACGGACTGGTAAGTATTGGACTCGTTGCTGATCAGGAAAGATCGAGCGTCTGAGTATCAGGGCTAAGACTAAACTGCAAACAAGGTCATATATATTTAGCAACCGGAAAATATTAGCCGGGAAGATTTCCGGCTGCTATTAAAATAAAATGATTGCTGATAGGTAAATTGTATTTTACATAACACCCCGATTGGCATTTTAGGGGTGTTATATTTTAGAAACTGTATCTGCTATATTAACAATCAGCCTAATTTTCGGGTATGATAAGCAAGAGGTGATAACTAGGTGAACACCTATGCCGGGAGTATCGGCTTATTCGATTCAGGAATTGGCGGATTAACCGTGGTAAAAACGTTGAAAGAAATACTTCCTAACGAGAAGTTGATTTATATAGGCGATACCGCGAATTTACCCTTCGGTCCCAAACCAAGGCAGAGACTCCAAACCCTTTCGTACCGTTTAATCGGCTATCTATTGGGCCGGGGGGTAAAATTGATTGTTGTTGCCTGCAACACTTCCACCCCTGCTATTTTCCCGGAAGTAATGACAGATTTTAAAGTACCAATTATTGGGCCTGTTAAAGCCGGTGCTGAGGAAGCTTACTTTCGCAGCGGTCAAAAAAGGATAGGGGTAATTGCCACCGAGGGAACTGTTAGGAGCGGTATTTATCAAAAATCTTTGCTAGAGCTGGATCCCGAGATTAAAGTTATTTCGCAAGCTGCCCCTGGCCTGGTGGAAGCGGTAGAAAGGGGCGAGGTTGACAGCCCGGCTACAATCCGAATGCTGCAGCAATACCTGAGTGTATTTATTGGCAAAATAGATACCTTAATCCTGGGTTGTACCCATTATCCTTTCCTAAAGCCTGCTATTGAATCTATACTAAGTGAGGAAGTTTTACTTATTGACCCGGCAATACGGCTGGCTCAGCAGGTAAAAGAATTATTAGTACAACGGCAGGCTTTAAACAACGGCACTGGTAATTATGAGTTCTGGGCTACTGATGTAAACAAGCTGAAATCTACATTTTTGCAACGGGCAAGTAAAGAGCTTGGTATCTTGCCGTTGGATTTTAAACAATTAGATCTCTAAACTAAAAATCAGGATGCTAGCCGATTTTTTTCATAAAAAACCGTTATTAGTTTAGCTAAACTAACAGGATTGAACCAGGATATGGCGAATAGCATTACTGATATATCTTGTGTAGGAGGGGAGCCTGATGGGTGAAATATTCGATGCTAAAGCTACAGATTACGATGACTGGTATAAAACCCCTCTCGGGGCTCTGGTAGACCGGATCGAAAAGGAACCGATATATGATTTCCTTGAACCTGCAGCAGGAGAACAAATCCTGGATGTAGGTTGTGGGACCGGTAATTTTTCTTTAGAACTGGCGCAGCGGGGCGTAAAAGTTACCGGTGTTGATATCTCTGAGCCCATGTTGGCCCGAGCCCGGCAAAAAGCTGCAGAAGCGGGCCTTAGTATCCACTTTCTTCAAGGCGATGTTCATGAATTACCCTTTGCCGCTAACAGCTTTGATAAAGTAGTCTCGGTAACTGCCCTGGAGTTTGCCAGTGATTTAAAAACTGCCCTGGCCGAGTGTTACCGGGTACTTAAACCGGGGGGCCGCCTGGTCGTCGGTCTCATAG
>JAAYGJ010000153.1 GCA_012727745.1 Clostridia bacterium
CCCAGCTCGAAGAACTGGGTATTAAAGTGGTTACCCTGGATGCCGAAACTATCGACCAGGTCCTGGCCAATATTCGCACGGCTGGAATTATTACCGATGCTGTTTCGGCAGCAGAAGAACTGGCAAATTCCCTTGAACAGCGAGTCAAGGCAGTAAAGGAAAAAGTTGCTGTTTCCTCCCGTATGCCGACCGTCTTTTTTGAAGTTTGGGATGAACCCCTGATGACTGCCGGCCCAGGTTCCTTCATTGACGATCTGATCGTCACCGCTGGCGGTATAAATGTAGCTGCGGACGTAGGCCAACGCTTCGCCGAATTCAGCCTGGAAGTTTTACTGGAGCGGAACCCTGATTTTTATATTATCAATGACCACGCCCACCAACCCCAGGACATAAAAGAACGCCCCGGCTATGGGGGGCTCAAAGCGGTACAGAAAGATCAAGTTTACGCCATTACAGACGACCTGGTTACCCTGCCCGGCCCCAGAATTATAGACGGTCTTGAAGAAATGGCAAAAATTATCCACCCGGAGCTATTTTAAATATACCCTTCCAGCCCCTGGCGGGCGCACAAATCTTTTACTAATGAAAGGCGTGAATAAAAATGAGCGAAGCCAGGGAAACCGGCAAAACAAAAAAACAACCCTCGCTGGCATTAAAAGTATTGTTGATTGTGCTGGTGATTATCTGCTGGGGCGGCATCGTTTATGGTGCCGGTTATTATGCCAAACAGTACATCGACAGTTCCATTCAGGCTGTACAGCAGACCAACGCCCTGAATGTCCGGGCCCTTGAGGACCGCCTGGAAGAACTAAGCAATGACATGCAAGAAATCAAGATGGCTTTAGAAAGCACCGACCAGACCATCTCCAGCTCCGACTCCACGCAAAGGGAGCTAAGTAACAGGATAACCCAGCTGGACCAGCAGTTACAGGAGTTGCAGCGGAGCCTGATGATTTTAAAGGAGGCCCCCAATGCGCCTAATTAACATCTTCTTTATTTTTTTAATGGCCCCTGTTATTGGTCTGGGTATAGCTCTGGTGGATTTTGACGGGCGCAGCCGGGCGATGGCCCTGCCGCTGGAAGATATTGAACCGGTAGTAACAGCTACAGAAGGCCGCCTGGAAGATTTGCAGCGTAACATCGCTTTTATCAATGAAAGGCTGAAGGAACAAGAACGCCAGTATCAAGAACAACAAAAAATACTGCAAGAACTGGCCAGCAAAAGCCAGGAGCATAAACAGGCTTCTGACCAGATCTACGAAGAACGCATCCTGGCCATGCTGGGGCCACCTATCAGAGTACACCAGTCGGAACGGGTAGAAGTCAAAGTTTTCAAGCTTGACGAGCTGGGCTACCGGGGTTTTATTGCTAAAGTAAAACTCTTTGACCCTTCTGCTTTTAGAGTAGTGCTGGCCAAAGATAAGCTGGGGGAAAAAGAGACGCCTGCCCAAGCAGCAGCCCGGACCGGGGCCATCCTGTGTATTAACGGCGGCGGTTTTTACAGCTTTATGCAAAATGGCCGGCAATACACCTACCCCATTGGCAACGTAGTTATCGACGGCAAGCTGGTCGGTGACTTTCAACCTTCCAGTGAAGACATCTTCTTCGCCGGCATCAGGCAGGACGGTAAACTGGTCGGCGGTATCTTCTATGATAAGCAGTCCTTGATGGAGCTAAAACCCTGGCAGGGGGTCGGCTTTGTGCCAATCTTAATCCAGGGCGGCAAACCCCTACCCCTGCCAAAACAATGGCAGAACACCAGACATCCCCGTACTATTATCGGCGAATACGCCAATGGCGATCTTATCCTAATCGTAGTAGACGGCCGCCAGGACGACTGGAGTAAAGGTGTAACCCTGGAGCGCCTGCAAATTAAACTTATTGAACTGGGAGTCAAGGAAGGCTACAACCTCGACGGCGGCGGCTCCAGCACTTTTATCTATGATAATGAGGTACTAAACCGCCCCTCTGACGGCCGCCAGCGCGCCATGGCCACCAACATTGTTATCCTGCCGTAAAAAACCTTTCTTCCCTCGCAGTTATTAACAGCAGGGGGAGAGCTCCGGGCCAGCCCGCCCGGGCCTTCCTGATGGCGACCCCTCCCGCACCTAACGGCATATAATACCATCAGGGAGGTGTCACAAATGTCATTCAACTGCTATCCCAACAGCGATGAAATCGAATTACAGGTTGACAGCGCCGTAATCCGAGTCAACCGTCGCCTGAGCTACGAGATGCCCCATGAGGTCACGGCCATTATACCCAGAGCCGAAATTCGTCGGCGCCGCTATGACAACGGCCAGTTGGCCTGGGAAGAAGAGATTATCTTAAACAGCCTGACAGTCGTCCATTCTCCCCTACGACCCGCCATTGACCAGACATCGCCTGCAAACGGGTGCAGCCCTGCCGCAACAGAGCAACCCGTTAGCTGCAGGCGATTTTCCAACCCCAGACCCCGCCTCAAACTGACTTATAGTTAGGATTCAAAAATAGTTTCATAGTAATTACCGGTAGAAAGCAGCAGTAAAATCAGGATTAAAAAAAGCACATAGGGATCCCAACCTTTATCCTCATCCTGAGCACCAACAGCCGCTCCCCCCACTCCGCCGGCCGACTGGGCTGACAGCTGGTAATCCTGGCGTAAACTCAGTAGTTGCCCGTGGACCTGCTTTACTTTTTCACTGGCTAAAACCTCAACCATATTTTCTGCAGCTTCTGTACACTGCAAAAAGGTATTATTCATATAGGGCTTCAAGCTCTGGACAACAGCCAGGAAATTGGGATCAACAAGTTGATCAACCATATTACAACCTCCTCCGCCCTTTTGATATGAAAGAAATCCCTATAGTTAAAAATATGCAAACAAAAGAAACTTGGTGCAGCGTTCACCCCGCCAGCAGTCGCATATATTAGAAGAGGAGGTGGGCAAGGTGGAAAAAAAGGATCTGAACGATCTGGTCGGGGTGCTGTTAAAATTAATCGAACCGCACCAGCAACAGAGCTTAAGTTTTAATGAAGTTGCCGGGCTGGTAGCTCTGGTCGATCTCCTGGGCATTCTAAACCTGATGAACAGCGGCGCAGCCCTTAGCGGCCTGAGCAGCGAGGCTAATCCTATCCAGGAGGCTTTGAATTCCGTCCTGAACCAGGGAGGAAAAGGAAATATAAAAACCCCTGCGGACCTGATGGGGCTGCTGGGTAAAAACCCGGCCCTGGTAGCCAGCCTGATGAATCTACTTATGAGCAGTAAAGGTGGAACAAATCCGGCTATGGAAAAAACAACAGAAAAACCCCCGGCAGAAGATAGCCCTCCGCAACAGCAAGCCCGGGAAAGCCGTTTACGGAGCAGCTAGAGCGCAAAATGCGCTCTTTTTTGTGCATAAGGCTTACGCCAGTAACTCAAACTATGAACGGCTAAATAATTTCCAGTCGCTTATGATAGCTATAGCCATCATAAGCCCTCGCTCTTCACCCTATCTCACTTCTGAGGATAAAGGAGGTAAAGGCCTTGCATCGCAACTATTTACGTCTATTGATTCCTGCGGTGCTGATCGCCGTCCTGGGCAGTGCTATGCTGGTACAGTATCTAAGAGAAGACCAAAGGTCGGCAGCTCTCCCCGCTCAGGCCGGACCGGCTGTAGCTGTTGGGGATGAATTAAATCTCCTGGCCCGTTTGATTGCCGCCGAAGCCGGGGACGAGCCCTATGAGGGCCAGGTAGCAGTAGGCGCCGTAGTATTGAACCGGGTGCGCAGCCCCCTTTTCCCCGACACCATCAGCGGCGTTATCTACGAGCCCTGGGCTTTTGAAAGCGTCTACAACGGCCTTATCTGGCAGGTTGCTGACCTGGACTATCCATTCAGGGCTGCCGCTGATGCTTTAAACGGCTGGGACCCCACTTACGGGGCTCTATTCTTCTGGAACCCCTACAAGCCCGTCAGCGGCTGGATCTGGAGCCGGCCCATTATTACGCAAATTGGCGACCACGTTTTCGCATTTTAAACCTGTATAAAGGAGGTGTCTGTTATGTCGCGTAAAATTACAACAATTGCCCTTTCCCTGGCTTTACTGGCGGCAGCTGGCTGGGGTCTGTGGGAACGGTCTAACCGCATAACCTTAGCCAACGCAGTTGAGGCCGCCGGCCAGCGTGACTTCTATAATATGTTAAACTATGTCGAGCAGGCCCAGGTCAGCATGGGTAAATCTCTGGCCAGTAATTCCCCCCGCCAGCAGGCTGTCCACCTTACGGAAGCCTGGAACCAGGCAGCAGCTGCCCACCGATCTTTAAGCCAGCTCCCCATGCCAGATGTACAAACGGTAAACACGCGCAAGTTTCTCGCCCAATGCAGCGACTATAATAATTACCTGGCGCAAAAGCTGGCCCGCGGTGAGAGCTTGACAGCCCAGGAACAAGAACAGCTTGTCCGCTTAAGCGATGAAATGGGCAGAATAGTACGGGAGCTACGCCAGACAGAAAGCCAGGTAGCCAACCGGAGTTTACGCTGGAGCAGCTTTTACAAGACTGTGCCGGCCCCCTTGCAGACAATTGCCAGCCTGGCTGTTCCTGTCCAGGCTGAAGCGGACCCCCTGGACGGATTTGTCAACACGGAACGGGCCCTGCAAACCTTGCCCACGCTTAACTATGACGGCCCCTTTTCTGATCACCTGGAAAAGCAACATCCCCGCGGCCTCAGCGGCAATGATGTTTCCCAGGCAGAGGCCGAAAAATTGGCCCTGGAATATTGCAGCAAAGCCAGCAACGGCAACTACCAGCTTAAGGATACCCGTAATAGTAACGGTCGCATCCCCACTTTTGCCATGAATCTGGCAGACACTAACCGGCCCGAGGCGATGGTAAATGTAAATGTAAGCAAGCAGGGGGGCAAGCTTATTTCGCTGCTGAATTACCGGGCTGTGGAAACGCCGACCCTCGATGCTGATAAAGCCCGGGAGAGAGCTGAGGCTTTCTTAAAAAGCATCGGCTTTAACAACATGCAGCCCACTTATAGCGTCCGCAGCGACAACAACCAGGTAATAACCTTTGCCGCCCAGGAAGGGGACGTTACTATCTACCCTGACCAGGTAAAAGTGAAAGTAGCGCTGGATAACGGCGAAATTACCGGCTGGGATGCAGCCCAGTATTACCTAAACAACCACCAGCGCCAAATTCCCCGGCCCCAGCTGACCCCGGAACAGGCGCGGGCAAAAGTTAACCCCGGGACCAGGATCGACAGCATCCGCCTGGCTTTAATTCCTCTCCCCGGGGGTAAAGAAAAGCTTACCTATGAAATTAAAGCGATCATGGAAAACAACAGTTTCCTGATCTATATTGACGCCCAAACAGGCGAAGAAGAAAGGGTATTACAGATAATTGACGTACCCGGCGGTCAATTAACCATGTAATCAGAACTCAACCTCAAGCTGATCGAGAACAGTTTGGATGGGGTTGCTGATCGAAGTCAGGTCTGAACCGGCAAAAAGCAAGCCTACCGCATAATTTTCAGTATCCAGCACCAGCGAACCGCTGTCGCCGGGTTGGGCTATCTGACCGGTCACAAACTGGTTAGTGAAAACGCCGGACATTCCTTCCTCCAACCCCACTTTAACAGTCGCTTGCATAACTTTAATAACAGAGCGGGTGATGCCACTGGAACGCCCGCTTTTTACTATTTCCATGCCTACCCGGGGTTCACGTACTCCTTTGACCATTCCCAGCTCAAGTATTTCCGGCTGGATATATTCTTTTTTTACCGGACGGGCTACCGCACAATCAACAAGGTTGCCGGCAGCATTGATTTTTTCCAATCTGACCTGGTAATCAGAACGGAATAACCGCACAAAATTGGTAAGTAGCTCCTGTATTCTGGCCGCTCGGGGGCAAGAAAGCTCCCGGTTGACAGCAGGGTAAATAGGCACAAACCTCTCCAGGTAAGCGATAACCTGCTCACTGCTGCCGCCGTCATAAACGCCTGGCTGATAAATAGGGTCCCCGATACTGGCACGGCCATCGCGGCCGTTGCTGATATTGGCCAGAACATGGTTGTTAGAAAGGATCAGCGGCTCGCCGCTGCGCCGGTCTTTGACTACAGCACCGAAAGTGCCGGCTGTTACTTTGTAATGGCCGATACTCATCCCCGGCTGAGCCGGCCGCTGGTAACCCGTACGGCTTAAAAGGCGGAGTTCACCGACTTCCAGCACATCAGTATTAACATAATCTAAAACCTGGGGAACCTTCGCACCCCGCTGCAGTTTAGCCTGTGGTACTTTTTCCTTGACCAGGACTACTACCGCCGGGGTCCTGGTAGTTTCGCCACGCACACATTTATAACCCCTGCCCACCCCTACCACATTGGGCAAGCGCATCAGGTTAAGGGAATGTTTTGCCAGCACCCTTTCTACTTTTAGCATGGTCGCAGCCACTCCTCGGGCCATATTTTTAATTTAAAATATGCCGGAGGAACAGAAGTGGTGCTTAATAACCTTTAAGGCACGCCGAATTGTTGTATAATACTAAGCAGAGCTATCTTGTTGCCAGAAGCGGGAGGTCATAAATTGCCTGCTATTATTTATCTTGATAACAGTGCTACTACCGCTGCCCTGCCGCAGGTAGTAACAGCGATGAACAGGATGTTAACAGTAGATTACGGCAACCCTTCTTCGCTCCACAACATGGGACTGGCTGCAGAAAAAGTTATCGTTGCGGCCCGCCGCCAGGTGGCCGCGCCCATCGGCGCCCGCCCGGCAGAAATATACTTTACCTCCGGGGGGACAGAAGCCACTAACTGGGCCCTGTGGGGCCTGGCACGGGCCCGCAGGCGCCAGGGGCGGCATATTATCACCACAGCCATCGAGCACCCGGCCACCCTTGCCGCCTGCCGTTTCCTGCAAACAGAAGGCTATGAAGTAACAATCCTGCCGGTAAACTCCCGGGGTATAGTCGAGCCGGACGAGCTGGCCAAAGCCCTGCGGCCCGATACCATCCTGGTCAGCGTTATGAGCGTCAATAATGAACTGGGCTCCCTGCAGCCTATCAAGGAAATCGCCCGGCTGGTACGCAGCAAAAGCGAAGCAGCCCTGCATGTCGACCACGTCCAGGGTTACGGTAAGATAGCCCTCAACTGCCGCGAGCTGGATATTGATCTGATGTCTCTCAGCGCCCATAAAATACACGGCCCCAAAGGTTGTGGCGCCCTGTACATAAAAAAAGGACTGCGACTGGAGCCCCTGCTGCTGGGCGGTGGCCAGGAAAACGGCCAGCGCTCAGGCACGGAAAACACGCCAGCTATTGCCGGCTTTGGAGTAGCAGCAGGACAGGCGGTCCTTGATTTTGCTGAGCGCAACAGCAAAATGCGGGCAATCAAACTGGAACTGGCCGCACGACTGCTGGAAGCAATCCCCGGCACCCTGATCAACGGTCCCACCCCGGAAGAGGGCGCTCCCCATATTTTAAACGTCTCTTTCCCCGGAGTGCGGGCGGAAGTCCTGGTCCATATGCTGGCAGAGCGGGGTATTTATGTATCCACCGGTTCAGCCTGTCATTCCCGCCAGCGGGAGGCCAGCCATGTCCTTAAAGCCATCAAACTGGAGCCCCAACGCTTAGAAAGTGCCATCCGTATCAGCCTGGGCGTTTTTAATACCGCCACCGAAATCGACCCCACAGTGGCTGCCTTGCAGGAATGTGTGGCCGAACTGCGTAATTTGTGAGTGAGAAGTGGCGCCTGGAGGGAAGCTGCCTTGTCCTAAGAAGCTCATTGATGGTAAAATGTTGTTTTCAAAGCAAATTATTGAAATTATTGAGATGGGAGAGCATTATGTATACTACTTTGCTGGTACGTTACGGTGAAATTAGCCTGAAAGGCAATAACCGCCCTTATTTTGAAAACCGCCTCCTGGCCAATATGCGCCAGGCCCTGTCCGACCTGCCGCCCCGCAGGATGGAAAAGACCTTTGGCCGCGTCTTTGTAGAACTCCTGGACGACCTGGAAGCAGTCAGCCGGCGGCTGAAGCGGGTGTTCGGCATTGTCTCCATGAGCCCGGTGCTTACCACCAGTCTGGATATGGATGCTATCGCCCCTGCCGCCCTGGCAGTATTAAACGATACCCCAGGTAAAACTTTCAAAGTACAGGCCCAGCGGCCCAATAAACGCTTCCCCCTCACTTCGCCGGAAATTAACCGCCAACTAGGTGCCTATCTTTTAAAGCACAGCCAGGGCCAGCAGGTAGACGTACACCATCCTGATCGCCTTGTCCAGGTAGAAATCCGGGAAAAAGAAGCCTACGTTTTTTCCCGCACCATTCCCGGCCCCGGCGGCCTGCCGGTAGGCGTTACCGGGCGAGGGTTATTGCTTATCTCCGGCGGCATTGACAGCCCTGTTGCCGGTTATCTGGGTCTAAAGCGAGGTTTGGAACTAACAGGCCTGCACTTTTACAGCTTTCCCTTTACCAGCGAACGTTCCAAAGAAAAAGTTATCGACCTCTGCCGCGTCCTGGCAAGCTACAGCGGGTCCTTTCGCCTGGTGATTGCCCCTTTTACAGAAATCCAGAAATCAATCCGCCAGAATTGCCCGCAGGAGTTTTATGTCACTATAATGCGGCGTATGATGTTCCGCATCGCCCAAGCCGTAGCCGCTAACGAAAAAGCCCTGGCCCTGGTAACAGGAGAAAGCCTGGGACAGGTTGCCAGTCAGACCCTGCAGAGCATAGCGGTAATCAACAAGGTAGTTGACCTGCCGGTGCTGCGCCCTCTAGTCGCCTGGGACAAAAACGAAATTATCGAGCTATCACGGCGTATGGGAGCTTACGAAATCTCTATCCGCCCCTATGACGACTGCTGCACCCTGTTCGTTCCCCGCCATCCAGCCACCAAACCGCCCCTGGGACGGGTTGAGGCGGCTGAAAAAAAACTGGCCATAGAAGAACTAATGGCAGATTGCCTGGCCAACCTGGAGACAATCACTATCACTGCTGACCCGACCGAATTGTAGGAGGAACTCCGTTTGCGTGTACTGCTGACCACCCTCAATGCCAAATACATCCACGTCAACCTGGCGCTGCGCTATTTAAAGGCATACTGCCAGGACCTGCCCCTCTGCCTTGAGCTGGAAGAATTTACTATCAACGATTACCCAAGCCAAATAGCGGCAGCTATCTATCAGCGCCAGCCGGACCTGGTGGCCTTCTCCTGTTATATCTGGAACCTGGAAGCCACCTTGCGGGTAATCGAAATCCTAAAAACCGTAAAACCGGAGCTGACACTACTCTGCGGCGGACCTGAGGTATCTTTTGATACGGCCGCCTTTCTAGCCCAGAACCCAACCGTGGACATGGTTATCTGTGGTGAAGGGGAGCTGCCCTTCCGGACCCTGCTGGAACAGCTGGCAGCGGGAAATTTTACGCCGGCCAGCATCCCCTCCCTGGCCTACCGCCAGGGAGGGACCGTCCGGGTTAATCCTCCGGCAGAGCCGCTGAAGCAACTCGACCGGCTGCCCTTCCCTTACGCTGCCGACCTGTCCGGCAACAGGCAGGAGCTGCAGCAGCGCACCGTCTATTATGAGTGTTCCCGGGGCTGCCCTTTTGCCTGCAGCTTTTGCCTTTCCTCCACCGAAAAAGGCCTGCGCTATTTCTCCCTGGAACGCATCAAGGACGATTTGACCCGCTTGCTGGCCGGCGGAGTCCGGGAAATAAAGTTTGTTGACCGCACCTTTAACGCCCACAAAAAAAGGGCCCTGGCTATCTGGGAGTTCCTGGTCTCCCTGAAACCGGCCGCTCGTTTTTACTTTGAAATTGCCGCCGACCACCTGGATGAAGAATTGCTGGCTTTTCTCAACCGGGTACCCCCGGGCCTCTTTCAACTGGAGATAGGCGTACAAACAATTGACGCCGCTGTCAACCTCCGTTGCAACCGCCGGCAAAACTGGCAGCGGCTGGCAAAAAACATCCGCCGCCTACAACAGGGCGGCAATCTCAGATTGCACCTGGACCTTATTGCCGGCCTGCCCGGAGAGGATTACGCCGGCATAGCCAAAAGCTTCGACGCTGTGGCCGCCTTACAGCCCGAGGAAATACAGCTCGGCTTTTTAAAACTGCTGAAAGGTACTGCCATACGAGAACAGGCCGATGAATTCGGCTATCTTTTTGTCGACCGGCCGCCCTACGAAGTCTTGGCCAGCAAGACCATCAGCTACGCGGAAATGCTGCGGCTGCACCGCATTGAGAGTCTCATTAAATACTACGGCAACAGCCACCTGGCGGATCACGCCTTAAGCTACCTGGTAGCCACCGCCTTTGGCGGCAGTTATTTCGCCTTTTATGAAACCCTGGCCGACTGGTGGCAAAAACAGGGGCTCCTGCGCCAGGGCCACAGCCAACGCAAGCTGTATAACCACCTGGCAAACTTTGCTGCCAGCCTGGTCGCAGCCGAGCAGAAAAATTCCCCAAATAGTCGTACCGGCTATACCTCTCTTAACGCTGCCCGACTGGCCTTCTTTTATCAACTTCTCAAGTTTGATTTCCTCTGCCGCGACCGCAGCCACAACTGGCCGGACTGGGTCCCGCCCTCACCGCTGACAAAGGCAGAACGTTCAGCCTGTATGGCAGAACTCACTGCTCCCGAAGTAATAGCAAAATATATGCCGGAGCTCACGACAGAAAGCCCGACCAACTTGCGCCGTCACAGTTTTATTGAACTCTTTCCCTGCCACCCGGATAACCCACAGCAGGACAAGCCCACCCTGGCCTTCTTTTACTACGGCCCCCCGGGTAGGCAGCCGGAAGTATATTGCCTTTCTCCGGCGCTAGTTACTAGCTTTCGCCGTCATTATTAACCTGGCTGTGAAAAATATCCTCCAAACTCATTTCCCCTTGCCCTGCTTTTTTGACCTGGCTTACCACCCTGGTCACACCCCGGGCTTTAGCCGCCGCCTGTTGCGCCGCCTCCAGCTCCGCCGGGTTATTTGTTCTCCCTCTCAGGACGACCGTCCCATGCCCGTCAACACTTTCAGCGCCAATGTTTCTTAAATTCACCCAGGGGTCAATTGCCAGCTCTTCGTTGACTTCCATAGTCACATCTTGGGCGCGGATAGCCCCGTCAGTACTGATAGACAGGGCATTGGCTACCCCGTGCACCCCGGGCAGCTGCCGCACCAATTGCTCTGCCCGTGTCCTTTCTTGCAGTGTATCTACTATGCCCTCAAGCTGGACCTCTCCCTCAACCACGTCAGCATTGATGCCGTAACCGCGCAGGTCTTTATCCTGCTCCAGCAGGGAGCGAACCCGCTGCCGCAGCTCTTTGTCGCTATATTTATCCCTACCCTTGCCCATCTCAATGCCCCTTTCAGCAACTAATTTCCTTTAGTATCTCCCCCCTTAAGCTGGAAATATGAGCAACTCCCTTTAAAAACTTATATAAAAAAGCCCCAGCCCGATGTAACACGGGTTATGGGGCTCGTAAAACAGTTGCCGATACAATCCCGGCTCCCCTTGCTACCAAGTAACTGCCAACCGACTAGCAACCTCTGTTAAGAAATCAAAAGAATTTACCACGGTCTTGTCTTCTGTTTCAGCCAGCAGGGCCAGGTCTTTGGTCATAACCCCCTCTTCAATAGTCTGCAGGGTAGCCTTTTCCAGGGCGTCCGCAAACTGAACCAGTTCTTGGATGCCGTCTAACTCGCCCCTTTTTCGCAGTGCCCCGGTCCAGGCAAAAATAGTTGCCACCGAGTTAGTAGAAGTTTCTTCGCCTTTTAAATGCCGGTAATAATGGCGGGTAACCGTACCGTGGGCCGCCTCGTATTCATAATAACCGTCAGGTGAAACCAGTACCGAAGTCATCATTGCCAGGCTGCCAAAAGCGGTAGCCAGCATGTCTGACATTACGTCGCCATCATAATTCTTACAGGCCCAGATAAAGCCGCCTTCGGAGCG
>JAAYGJ010000154.1 GCA_012727745.1 Clostridia bacterium
AGAAACGCGCTCCACTTTCATATCCGGCCGGGTGAAGCAAGCCAGCTCACCCCAAACTTTAACCGCCAGCCAGCCTTCAATCCTCGCCTGATCATTTAATCCGGCGCCAGTTGGAGAGTCCATTCTTTACACCATCCTTTCTTGCGGGATAAGCCTTAAAACACCAGTTCCTCCGGGTTGCGGGCCGTCGCCACAAGGCCCCGGACTTCATCATATCCTCCCAGCCATTCATACAAGCCCGGTGATATTTCCTGAACCATACCTTCCTTTTGTAGGGAGTTTATTTTGTATGCGTCAAGGTTTACTATATATGGCTGCAATAAACGCATGATTTGCCGATTCACCCCCCTATAGCGGATGGCGGTTATTAGATTTTCTACATTCCTATCTTCAAGGGTTTCCCGGTAATTGACGATTACTGGGACCACCTTTTGCTCGATCATCTGGAATTTCTGCGCCACTTCGGGATAATTCAAGCTGCGGCGGCTGTTTTGAATCTTTTTTACATCCAGGGTGCAGGACTGATAAAGACGCTGGAAGTAGAGCCGGTAAAGATCGGGATCGTGTAGATCGGCTCCAGATGTACCGGCAAGGAGGGTAGCGGCAATTTCTGTCCCGGTCTTATAGCTGCCGAGGGGCAACCGTCCTTCTTCAGGATTGAAGATTATCACCCGGCCTTCCCGCAGCCTTCCTTCCCGGTTGCAACGGCCGGCAGCCTGGACAATTCTATCCAGAGGACCCATCGCCCGCAGGACGAGGGAGAAATCCAGATCGACCCCTGCTTCAACCACCTGAGTGGCAATCAGGCGGCAGGGCTGGCAGTTTTTTAAACGCCTTCGCACTTCCCGGAGGACCTTGCGCCGGTGCGCACCGCAGAGGAGAGTGGAAAGATGTAATGCTTCGGGATCATCTACAGCATCCAGGAGGGCGAGGGCGTCCTGTTTGGTATTAACAACAGCCATTGCTTGCTTAGATTGGTACATTGCTCCCGCTACCTCGTCCCAGCTCCATTTTTCATTGGCGAACACCTCATAGACGACCCTCTTTAGCAAGGAAAAATATTTTTGAGGTTCAGGAATAATTTCCCTCACTTTTTGTAATCCCCGGAAAAAAGGGCCGTCCTCCAGGGCCGGCTGGGTTGCCGAACACAGAACCACCGTCACACCATAAAACTGGACCAGCTGCTGCAGGACATCAAGGATCGGCTCTAATAGATGTACCGGCAGGGTCTGAACTTCATCCAGGATGATGACGCTGTTAGCGATGTTGTGAAGTTTGCGGCAGCTGCTGCTACGATCAGAAAATAAACTTTCGAATAGTTGCACTGTTGTCGTAACGATAAGTCTGGCATCCCAGTTTTCACAGGCCAGGCTGGCCCATAATTCCCTCGGGCTAGGATTTTCATGATCTTGCGGTGGGGCAACGGCGCTGTGGTGTTCCAGGACATTGGCGTCACCAAAAATATCCCTGTACACGTCAGCCGTCTGCTCGATTATGCTGGTATAAGGTATGGCGACAATTATTCTGTCTTTCTGGTAGTGGAGGGCATGAAGCAGGGCAAAAGCCATACCGGAACGAGTTTTGCCGCCACCTGTGGGGACGGTCAAGGAAAAAAAGCCCGGGGTTAGTTCAGCCGACCTACAGCAGTATTCGTAGATTTCTCGGCGGATTTGATTTACAGGCCCGTAACTTGAAACCATTATTTTTTCCTGGTCGACAGCCAACAAATGCCACAAAGCATCTATAGAGGTTTCTTTTTGCCGCAATTCTGTCATCTGAGGCTGAAAATGTCTTTCGGTATCCAGAAAATCAGCGTCTACAAGGCAACTGAAAAGAAGGCGCAGGAAAAGTTCGATGTAGCTAGCGGTGTTTTTTTCGTTATTTTTTAAAAAAGACGGTATATATTTCTCTAAAATTTGCGCCTGTTCTATTGAAGGCATAATACGGCGGGCGTTCTGCAGGACAGTTTTATACCGCTCCTGTTGAATCTTATCTTTTAAACGGCTTATTAGTTCTTCCCGGCTCGGGAGGCCGCTGTGGTGCCAGCGATCAGGAAGGCCAGGGGCTCAAAATATTTTTTAGCCAACAAGGCACCGGCACTGGAATGGTTAGGGCCGCGGAGCCTTTCTTCATCCAGCAAGTAAGCCTGGAATTCAGGATGGAATTTCCCAAGGTCGTGCCAGAGGCCGGCATAGTAGCCCAGCTGGGACGCTCTAAGGCAGGCGGCAAAATCCCGGGCCAGGTTGGCGACGGCTAAAAGGTGTTCAGATAATAATTGCCTTTGACCGTTGACATTGGCGCTATGGGCCAGAAATTCTACCACTTATTTACATCCCCTCCTGAACTAAAATATAATTCAATTACTAACATTCGATAGGTTTTTACTAAAACCTGCAATGTTACAGTTAAATAAACCCTAATTTACATTCCTTGCGTGGCGACCATAGGGGCAATCAGCTGGGAAACCAATTCCTGGGGCTGGACTGCCTCTGCCATCGGCTATAGCTTGCTGCTGGGCTGGGTGATGGCGGTGCTGGTCTTCCAGTTAGGGAAAATCCTGAGACTTGGCTAAAACGAGTTGCGATTTTTTGAACGCCGTTATAAGGAGAAGAAAGCAATGGGAATTCTAGCGGCTGGCATTCTAGTAAGGCATCTGCTGACAACCTTGAAAGGAAAAGGTTGCCAGGGTTGCGGAGAAATTTATGGTGGGTGTCACAAAACTAAAAGATAATATTACTGTATCATTGCTGCGCCGTAATCGGGGGCCAGATGACAGGGTTCTGGCCGGTAAGGATCACGG
>JAAYGJ010000155.1 GCA_012727745.1 Clostridia bacterium
AACCTCCTGTTGAGCAGCCCCCACCCCCAGGTGTAAATGCGGGGGAGGTTCCGCAAGAACCCCCGTCGCAAGAGCCGCAACCGCCGGTTGCACCTGAGCCGCAAATAGAAGGAGTAGAAGTAAGGCTTAAAGTGAGTGACAACTGCTGGACAGAAATGACTATTGATGGTTCCAGCGATTTTAGTATATACGAAACACTGCGGGCCGGGTATGACGAGGTGTTTCACGGTGATGAGGAAATCCGCCTGCGTCTGGGCAATGCTGGTGCGGTAGAGGTGACAGTTAACGGTAAGACCTGGCCACCGCTGGGCAAACCCGGGGAGGTCGTTACAGTGACTTTTACCCCTGCTTCCGTGCCACCAGAAACTACTGAAGGGGACCGCAATGATTAAAGTTGCTGTAGTTACCCTTGGCTGTGCCAAAAATCAGGTTGACAGCGAATATATCCTGGGAGTTTTGCAAAATAATCAATTTGAAATTGTCAATGACCTCAATAAAGCAGCGCTAGTAATTGTCAACACCTGCAGTTTTATTACTGCTGCCAAGCAAGAGGCGTTAGATACTATTATGGGGTTGGTGCAGCTGGAGAGACGCCCCTATATTATTGTTGCCGGCTGTCTGGCCCAGCAGCATGCCCGGGAGCTGTGGTCGGAGCTCCCTGAAGTAGCAGCATTTATCACCCCCGCTGCAATCGGGCGGTTGCCTACTATTATCAAGCGGGTAATCGCCGGAGAACGTCTTTTAGACATACCGCCTGGCGATAGTGGTCCCGGGGTATTACCACGTCTCAGCCGAGAAAGCGTCCCTTACGCTTATTTAAAAATTGCCGAGGGATGCAATAATAGGTGTAGTTTTTGTACCATCCCCCTTATTAAAGGTCCTTATCGCAGCCGCCCTATGGAGAGTGTCGTTGCTGAGGCGAGAGCGTTGCTTGCGAACGGGGTTAAAGAGTTGATCTTAGTAGCGCAAGATACTACTGCCTACGGGATTGACTGTTATGGTGAATACCGTTTGCCGCAACTGTTAAAACAACTAGCACGCCTGCCCGAATTGAAATGGCTGCGCATCCTATATTCCTATCCGACCCGCATAACTCCTGAGCTGGTGGAAGTTATGGCTACTGAGGCCAAAGTACTACCTTATCTAGACTTACCGCTTCAGCACGCCAGCCCCCGCATTATCAAGCTGATGCAGCGGGGTGACAGTGCGGAAATTGCCCTTAAGGCTATTGAACGTCTGCGCCGGGCCATGCCGGAAATAGCATTGCGGTCAACATTTATTGTCGGCTTCCCAGGCGAACGGGAGGCAGATTATCAGGAGCTACTTGATTTTTTAGCTGCGATAAAGTTTGATTGGGTAGGAGCTTTTAAATACTCACCGGAAGCAGGCACCAGAGCAGCTTACTTGCCCGACCAGGTGCCTGACGAATTAAAAGACGAACGTTACCACCGATTGATGGAGCAGCAACAGGCCATTACCCGCGCCTGTAATGGGCGTTGGCTAGGTCGGGAATTGCCAGTTATAATGGAAACATCTACGATTGGCCGCAGCTTTCGCCAGGCACCTGAAGTAGACGGCTTGATTTACCTTGAAGGCAGTACTCTTCCACCTGGCAGCATGGCGGCTTTAAAGATGGTCAGGGTCCATGAAAATTATGATTTAATAGCCCGGCTGCCGGAGCGGGATAATGCGGCCGTGACAGCTTTGCCAGGTAATTCATAAGGATTGACTAGAAAGTATTTGCTATAATTGAAGGTGTGCATCTGGAGAGGAGTGTTAATTTGAACTTCAAAGGATGGCGCCTTCATTTTATTATATTTGCTTTTGTTGTCAGTCTGACTTTGCTGCTCGGCGGCAATTGGCTTTTGCGGCACTTGAGCCAGGAGAAACCGTTGACCGATGCTTTACTGGAAAACAAGACGGTTGAAGCGGTAGCTATAGATAGTACAGGTGCTATCTTGGAAATTAGAGTAAAATTGAGGCCCGTTGACAATTTGCAACGGGCCTATCAAGAGATTGAAACAAGCATAAGAAAAGTATATGACCAGCCGGGGGTAAAACTGGTCATCCAGGACCAACGTTCACCTGCTCTGGAAAAGCTGTGGTTAACTAGCCAGTATGCTATCTACGAAGCAGCCGTGCAAGGCAATTTTACCAAAATGGCAACTGCTGTTGACCAGTTAGCCAGGCAGGCGGGACTGGACAATTATGCTGTTAATATTGATGCTAATAATATTTACCTGCAGCTGAGTGAAGGAGAGAACTACCTTTACCAGGTGGTGCCGCGGCAAAACTATATGAACCGAGGTGAGGCGTAGTGGTGAAAGAGTTTTTGGCCGGTGCTGCCGCTGCGCTGCTGGTGTTTGCCTTGCTTATGGACTTCAATATTACACCTTTTTTACTTCTGGCTGGAATAGCCGCACTGGCTTACTGGATGATAGTGAAAAAAGGCATGTTGCCGACAACGATAGGTGGTAAGAGTTATACTCCCCTAGAGAAGATTTCATTTAATAGTATCGGTGGCCAGGATACGGCTATCACCGAATTAAAAGAAGCAATGGAATTTATGCTGCGCAGCAAAGAGATCCGGGCTATGGGTATTCGTCCCTTAAAAGGAATACTATTAAGTGGACCGCCAGGAACAGGTAAAACTTTACTGGCAAAGGCAGCAGCAGCATATACTGACGCTGTTTTCCTGGAGACTAGTGGAAGCGAGTTTATTGAGATGTATGCCGGCGTGGGTGCCCAGCGGGTTCGCAGCCTTTTTAGCCGTGCCCGGGAAATGGCAAAACAGCAGCATAAAAAGCGGGCTATCATTTTTATAGATGAACTGGAGGTTCTTGGAGGAAAACGGGGCAGTCATTCTTCCCACTTAGAATATGACCAGACTTTAAACCAGTTGTTGGTAGAAATGGATGGCCTTAAAACAGATTCTGAAGTGCAAATATTAATTATTGGAGCAACTAACCGGGCTGATTTGCTGGACCAGGCCTTGCTACGTCCGGGGCGTTTCGATCGCCAGGTTAGGGTTGATCTCCCTGACCGGGAAGGGCGGTTAGCTATTTTAAAATTGCATACTGCCAATAAGCCTTTGGCAGCTGAGGTGGATTTGGACATGATTGCCCGAGAAACCTTTGGTTTTTCCGGTGCCCATCTGGAAAGTGTAACCAATGAAGCTGCTATTCTGGCTTTAAGGGAGAAATCGCCCCTAATTACTCAAAAGCATTTGTCAGAAGCTGTTGACAAGGTTATGCTGGGTGAAAAACTTGGCCGCAAACCGTCGCAGGAGGAACTATACCGACTGGCGATTCATGAGGCCGGACATGCTGTGGTTGGTGAGGTCTTACGGCCCCGCTCAATTACCCGTGTAACTATTACCTCAAGGGGTCAGGCCCTGGGGTATACCAGGCAAAAGCCGGAGCACGATATTTACCTCTACACCAGGGAATATCTGGAAAGCCAGATTGACATTTGCCTGGGGGGTGCTGTGGCTGAAACCCTGATTTTTGGTGGTCGCAGTACAGGTTCCCTTAATGACTTTAAGGAGGCTATCCGCCTTGCCCGGGTGATTATTACCTCTGGGCTATCAGAACTAGGGGTGATAGCCGAGGAAAATTTGCCCCCGGGACAGATGCACAAGGCTTCTTCGGCTATTATCACTAAAGAAGAAAAAAAAGTTACTGAACTATTAAAGCCCTACCAGCAGGCTTTAGGGGAATTGGCGCAGCAACTACTGGAGAAAGAAACTGTTACCGGGCAGGAGCTACGCTCTGTATTAGAACGACAGAGCATAGCATCTTGAAATATATGGTCTATTAAGCAGGATTATCTAAGACGAAAAGCGAATAGTCATTTATACAGGTGGTTGTCATGCGCTTGTTTATAGCTATTAATTTTTCCGGGGCATTTAAGGCCAAAATAACTGCCTTACAGGCAGAATTGCGACAGTTACCGGTTGCAGTAAAGTGGGTAGAGTCTGAGAATATCCACCTTACTCTAAAATTTTTAGGTGAAGTAAAGCCGGAACGACTGGCAACTATCAGCGAAGCGCTGAAAGATGCCTGCCGGGGTATTGGCCCTTTGGACGTAGAAGCGAAAGGTACGGGGGTTTTTCCTAACTGGCGCTCCCCACGGGTTGTCTGGATAGGAGTAAGTGCCGGAACTCCTTTACTGGAATTGCAGCAGAGAATAACCGTAGCCTTTGCCGACCTGGGCTTTCCCGCCGATGCCTTTAAACCCCATATAACCTTAGGGCGTTTACGCCCGGGAGTAGCTGCCGGTCCGTTGCAGGACAAATTACAAAAGCTGGCTGATATGTCCTGGGGGCGAGAAAAAGTGCGAGCTATAAACTTGATGGAAAGTCACTTGAGCCACCGGGGGGCCAGATACAGTCCAGTTACAACAGTATATTTGTCGGGATAACAGGTGAGTATCAGCATTATTAGCAGCATAAATTAAATATTCTATTGATACAGCGGTTTTCCTTAAGCCTCCCACTGCATATGTGCTTACCTTAGCTTTAAAAAAATTACCCTGCCGCTATACCTCCGCTGGTGCTGCCGCAGGCGGCACGGGGTATCATACGTATTTTAGGAGGAGGCGAAAATCAAGATGCCTATCGCTGAAAAATCGGAAAAACAACGAGCGCTAGAAAATGCATTAAACAAAATTGAGAAAGATTTTGGTAAGGGTTCGATAATGAGGCTGGGCGGGACGGAAAACAGGCTTAATGTGGAAGCGATTCCTACCGGGGCTTTACCCCTTGATTTGGCTCTTGGGGTAGGTGGTATACCCAGAGGGCGGATAGTAGAAATATTTGGACCTGAATCATCTGGTAAAACAACAGTGGCGTTGCATATAATAGCTGAATCCCAACGAAGCGACGGCATAGCGGCATTTATAGATGCTGAACATGCCCTTGATCCGGTTTATGCTAGCAACCTCGGTGTAGATATTGATAATCTATTGGTATCACAGCCGGATACTGGGGAACAGGCCCTGGAAATCGTTGAGGCCCTGGTGCGTAGCGGCGCCTTGGATGTAGTCGTAATCGATTCAGTTGCCGCCCTGGTGCCCAAGGCGGAACTTGATGGCGATATGGGCGATGCCCATGTGGGTTTGCAGGCGCGTTTGATGTCACAGGCATTGCGCAAATTAGCAGGTATTGTATCTAAATCGCGCACAGCCACTATTTTTATTAATCAGTTACGGGAAAAAGTTGGTGTTTTTTTCGGTAATCCCGAAACAACACCGGGCGGCCGGGCATTGAAATTTTACGCCTCGGTGCGCCTGGACATCCGCCGTACCGAACAGATCAAGCAGGGGACGGAGACTATCGGCAGCCGTACCCGGGTCAAAGTTGTAAAGAATAAGGTGGCACCACCTTTCCGCCAGGCTGAATTTGATATTATATACGGTCGGGGCATAGACCGCGAAGGTTGCCTCCTTGACCTGGGTGTGGATATGAATATTGTTAAGAAGAGTGGCACCTGGTATTCTTTCGAGGATAACCGGCTGGGGCAGGGCCGCGAAGCAGCCAAAGAATTTTTGCGGGAGCATGCTGATCTGGCCGCTGCTATTGAAACTCAAATCCGCACTATGACAGGCCTCCCCAAACAAACTGCCATATCTGAAGATGAAACGGCTAAGGCATAATATATTTACCGAAGAAGCAGGCTGGCAGTATGCTCTAAAGTTGCTTGGTATCCGGCAACGCAGCGAGCAGGAGATAAACACTGCTCTGCAAAAAAAAGGCTATTCTCAGGAGTTAACTATAGCTATTATTAACCGGTTAAAAGCGGCAAACTTACTGGATGACAGGCAATTTGCATATAACTGGACTAATTATCGCCTATCCAATCGCCTTGTGGGTAGAAATCGCCTTAAAAATGAATTAAGACAGCACGGTATATCAGCTTCACTGGCAGAAGAGGTAGTCAGTACTGTCCTAACTGACGCTATAGAGCTGGATAATGCCTGGATCCTGGCGCAGCGCTACCATCAGCGCCCGAACGAAAGCACCTTTCGTTATTGCCAGCGTCTGGCCCGTTTTTTGCAACAACGGGGTTTTAGCAACTCTATAATTTCACAGGTACTGAAAAAAGTAGCTGCAAATAATCTTATTGACAGTGACGACTTGATTTAATACAATAATACTGGTAGAAACTAGGTTCCTAAGGTTCACCAACATTAACCTTTATTATAGATTTGTTTGACGTGATATGCTTGGATGGTATCTAACCCTTCCGACCTAAAAATAGATAAGATGGCATCATTTTTGGGTTCCTGACGGGAGTTAATATTGTCCTGGTTTTAAACAAAATAAAGGTTTAGTATTGGTTGGTGTAGCTGTGGTTTAGGCAGCCGAGTTTCGACTCGGCTTTGTTTTTTTATGGGAGGTGAAAACAATAGATTATATAATTATTTATGTTGTAATAGCTATTCTGTTTGGGACGGCAGCAGGTTATGCTATTCGTAAGTACCTGGCTGAGGCCAAAATAGCTTCAGCTGAGAAAGCTGCTGCTGCTATTGTGGAAGAAGCAAAAAAGGATGCCGAAGCCAAAAAGAGAGAAGCTCTCCTGGAGGCAAAAGAAGAAGCTCACCGTTTGCGTCATGAGGTGGAGCGGGAAAACCGGGAAAGGCGTAATGAGTTGCAACGATTGGAACGGCGTCTGTTGCAAAAAGAAGAGGCCCTTGACCGGAAAGCGGAAACTATAGAGCGTAGAGAAACAATTTTACATCGCCAGGAAGAAGCTGTCCAGAGGTTAAGGGAAGAATTAGAGGAGCTAAACCAAAAACAGCTCAGTGAACTGGAACGCATATCTTGTTTATCTACCGAAGAGGCAAAAGCTATTTTGCTGCGTAATGTTGAAGAGGAAATAAAGCATGAGGCAGCCATGCTGATAAAACAAGTAGAAACTGAGGCTAAAGAGGAAGCTGAAAAGAGGGCTCGGGAGATTATTACCCACGCCATTCAACATTGTGCTGCTGATTATGTAGCTGAGGCAACTGTATCAGTGGTTAATTTGCCCAATGATGAGATGAAAGGACGAATTATCGGGCGAGAGGGGCGCAATATTCGTGCCTTGGAGACAATGACTGGCGTAGATATTATCATTGACGATACCCCGGAAGCTGTTATTCTGTCTTGCTTCGACCCCATACGTCGGGAAATCGCCAGGATTGCCCTGGAGAAATTAATAATTGATGGTCGTATTCATCCGGCCAGGATTGAGGAGACAGTTGAAAAAGCCAAACGTGAGTTAGAGCAAAGGATACGCGAAGAAGGCGAACGGGCTATATTTGAAGTTGGTATTCATAGCCTGCACCCTGAACTAATACGCCTGTTAGGCAAATTGAGGTATCGTACCAGCTATGGTCAAAATGTCCTCAAGCATTCCGTGGAAGTGGCTTTCCTGACGGGTGCTATGGCAGCAGAGTTAGGTCTTGATGTCCAACTGGCCAAGCGAGCCGGTTTATTGCACGATATCGGCAAAGCGGTTGATTTTGAGGTAGAAGGCCCCCATGTGGAACTAGGCGTGGAACTGGCCAAAAAATACCGGGAGGCTTCTGAGGTTATTCACGCCATTGAAGCCCACCATGGTGATGTTGAGCCGCGCAGCATTTATGCTGGTCTGGTACAGGCTGCTGACGCGATTTCTGCTGCTCGTCCCGGGGCCAGACGGGAGACGCTGGAGGCATATATAAAACGCCTGGAAAAGCTGGAAAGTATAGCCGACTCTTTTGCCGGGGTAGAAAAATCATATGCCATTCAGGCCGGACGGGAAATTCGAATTTTAGTCAAGCCTGATAAGATTGATGACGCTATGGCAGTACGCCTGGCAAGAGATATAGTGAAAAAGATTGAAAAGGAAATGGAATATCCTGGACAAATCAAAGTAGTGGTAATTCGCGAGACACGGGCGGTTGAATATGCAAAATAATTCAATGGCAGGGATGGGCAAAAACATTTACCATCTCTGCCTTAAATTTCGCCCTGGTAGGGGGACAAGGTAAGCAGGAATTTGTATTTGAATGCAGAAATAGAGACATTATGGTTATCAGATATTACATAATAGTCGGGGGCAGGTGTTTACCTTGGGCCTGAAATACAAAAACGGCGGCGAAGTAGCTGATAGTATTGGCCTGTTAATATCAATTTTAGTTCGTTTTCCTGAAGTAGGTACGATAAATTATGAACCTAGGGACCAGGTATTGCGATTTACTTTTATGCTGAACCAGCCCCTGAAGGAAGATGAGCTGGAGCAGTTTAACAGTAAGTTTCGCAAGTCGCTAGAAATTTATAATTTCCTGGAAGGCAGACAGCCGAGGGTTATTAATCTGAAATATACGCCTTATGACCAATTAATGTCCCTGGAGATACAGCGGGATGTAAATTCACTATCAAGGGATGAAATTGGTTTAATAATAGCTTTGGTAAGAGAAACGTTTGAGACACGCCTGGTCTTTGAAAACAATGACCAGATAATGGAAGAAGAATTGCTTATCCAAGAGGAATTAATTGATCGTATGCTGGAGAGCGTCAGGGGTACGGTACCACAGCGGCAGCTGATTGCTTTCCGGGAAGAGGGCCGGGTTATGGTGTTTAATAAATAGCTCCCGGGTATAAACTTTCAGTGTAAATAAAGGAGATTTTAATGAGAATTTTAATGTTGGGTGATGTAGTAGGGCGGCCAGGCCGTAAAGCAGTGCGAGAGCTATTGCCGCAGTTACTGAAGGAGCACCATCCTGATTTGGTTGTCGCTAATGGCGAAAATGCTGCTGGTGGCATTGGCATTACTAAAGATAGCGCTGACGAGCTTTTTTCCAATGGTATCGACATTTTGACCATGGGCAACCATGTGTGGGATAAGAAAGAAGCCTTTACGTTGCTCGAAGTGGAACAGCGTATTATCAGGCCGGCAAACTATCCCGCCGGAACTATTGGCAAAGGTTTTACAATAGTAAAAGTCAGGGATAAATTTGACACGGAAGTAAAGGTAGGGATTATCAACTTAGCCGGTCGAGTTTTTTTAGCGCCCCTGGAATGCCCTTTTCGTCTGGGGCGCAGTTTGGCTGAAAAAATACGCGAGGAAACAAAAATAATTCTAGTTGATTTTCATGCTGAAGCTACTTCAGAGAAAGCTGCCCTGGGCTGGTATCTGGATGGATGGGTGAGTGCAGTAGTAGGAACTCATACCCATATCCAGACAGCCGATGCACGAATATTGCCCAGCGGAACAGCTTATATTACCGATGTAGGCATGACTGGTCCCCGGGATTCAGTTCTGGGAGTTAAAAAGGAGCTAATAATCAAGAAGTTTTTAAGCCAATTACCTGTACGCTTTGAAGTAGCGAGTGGGCTCGTGCAACTGGAGGCGGTGTTGTTAGAAATTGATAATGCCAGCGGGCGTACTCTGCGAATGCAGCGTATTCAGAAGTACCAGCATGTTTAAAAAGAGTATTGTTGGTAGCAAAATAATAGGCAAAGGAAGAAACAGGTTATAAAAATTAAGGAATTTTTATAAAATAAAAGGAATTACTTTGGCTATATAGAAGTTTATATTTTGGGGCAAATAGGACTATTCAGAGATGGCATAAGGGGGGCAGTAAATGGAAATACTTAAGGTTGCAGCCAAATCAAACCCGAATTCTGTTGCCGGGGCATTAGCTGGAATTTTGCGGGAAAGAGGTGATGTAGAAATTCAGGCAATAGGTGCCGGCGCTCTTAACCAGGCAGTTAAGGCGGTGGCTATTGCCAGGGGATTTGTAGCCCCAAGTGGTATTGACCTTGTTTGCATTCCTGCCTTTGTTGACATTGAGATTGACGGCGATGAACGAACGGCTATAAAATTAATTATTGCCAGGCGCTAAAAAAAGCCTGCTCGCCTAAAAAAGCGAGCAGGCTTTTTAAAAGTTATTCCTGGCTATGAAA